>CAYLWG010000035.1:0-8760 GCA_964387235.1 uncultured Dehalococcoidales bacterium | reverse complement strand
GGCACGCCAGGGCTTTTTTGGTGTAGGCGATGTTAACAGGCTCGGGTCTGCCCCGCGGAGCTCGCGCTAGTGCCCAAGTTCTACGCCCGGCACTAAACGGCGTTAGCTCCGGGCGTGCGAGGCGTACTTGGTCGCGTATGCAGCTCCGCGGGGCACGCCAGGGCATCTTAAGTTCGCCCACACCTATGCTCGGGTCTGCTCCGCGGAGCTCGCGCTAGTGCCCAAGTTCTACGCCCGGCACTAACGTCTGCCACGCGAACCTCATCGCCCAAGTGCGGCCTCGGCACGCCCGGCGACTAACGCAGCAAAACGCCCTACGCCCAGCTAACCTGCTGCTTCGACCTGGGTCTTCACCTCGTCGAACGGAGGGAGGTCGGAAGGTACGTCCGAAAGCCACTTCCACGCAATGTTGCCATCACTGCCAATGACGAACACCGAGCGCCGGGCAGCGGTGTAGCCATCCATACCAGCGAAGTCTGGCCAGGCGACATCGTAGTCGTTGATAGTCGTCTGTTTGTAGTCGCTCAGAATCGGGAAGCTGATGTTATTTGCGTCCTTGAATGCACCGTTGGCAAACCGGCCGTCTACCGAAATCCCAACTATCTCGGCATTCAGTTCCGAATAAGCGGAAAGTGCATCTCGGAACGTACACAGTTCTTCGGCGCAGACACCGCTGAACGCAGCAGGAAAGAAAGCGACAACAACCCGCTTGCCGCTCAAGCTGCTCAGAGCGAACTCGTTTCCATCAGTGTCGAGCAATTTAAAATCGGGTGCCCTTGAACCAACATCAACAGACATGCAAAACTCCTAAATCAGCATAAAAGCGCGTTAAGTACTGGTCAGATTATGCCATCGCCGTAATTAGAAAGACATAGCGATCTTGATTACGCCGTCCCTACGTAGCCGGTACATTTCGAACGCCTCCTGCACGTCTTCAAACTTCACATCGTGGGTTTTGAGAACACCTGGGTCTATCCAACCCCGCTCTTTCAGCGCAACGATTTCGCGAATTTCTTTCACCGGCTCGCTGGTAGCCGCTATGACTGTAGCGTTGATCTGGATGTTTTTGCTCATCCACTTTCGGTGATCGAATGTAACCCGTACCGGGGCGACCAGGCTGAACGAGATAATTTGTCCTTCTTCCTTCACAAGGGCAACAGCTGTCTCTAGCCCGCCCGGGTCCCCGCTGGCATCAACCACTACGTCGAACATCTTGCCACCAGTTATCTCCGTGGCAGCCTCCATGACGTTTTCGTTCGCCGCGTTGATCGTATGTGTGGCACCGAGTTCACCAGATTTCCGGCAACGGAACTCTTCGAGGTCGATGCCCACGACCTGATCTGCGCCCTGTCGTTCCGCAATCATGGTGAAAGTGAGACCGATTCCGCCCTGTCCTATGACAGCGATTTTACGGCCCATCGCGTTGCCCCACTGCTTTGCAGAGTAGAGTGCCGTGCCAGAATGTTGGCACATGACCCACTCAGCGAGATCGCCCCACTCTGGCAATTTGATCAGACGGTCGGCTGTCTGCACAACCATCTCCCGCATGCCCGCAACGTCACGGGGGATCACGATCACCCTCTGGCCCTCTTTGTAATCGGGATCACGACTTTCCACGACAACCCCGGCGCACTCGTGCATTGGCGCCCCGGCCGCGAGAGGGTAGTCATCTTCGGGCATCTCGGCGTCGTACTCAAGATAAATATCGCTTCCGCAGATCGAGAGTGATTCGAGCTTAATCTTGACTTCGTTTTCGCCGGGTGAGCCGGGTTCAGGGATATCGAGGAGTTCGATCTTTCGGCGGGCTACGAGTCTGGCTGCTTTCAATTTTTCCTCTTTGTGGGATTTACCGGAGTTTATATTCTTCAGGCGGTCGATAGCCGATGACCATATCGATTCAGGTCGGCAGTCCGTGTCGTTTGAAGCCAACTGCCTTGTTGATTAAAGCCAACGGCCCATGTTGACTAAGCCAACGGCACGAAATTCTAACCCCTTCAAGTCGTATACTCGGCCCCCATCTGGCCCGAAAACAAAAGTAACGCGCCTGCGCACTAAATACCCCCGCTTGCCCGGGGTTTCCCACCAAAAAGAAAAACCGTTTTAAAACGTGAAAATCAAACACATAGAAACAGTCCGTGTAAGCGACCCTGCCGACGTAATCTGGATCAGGGTTCATACGGATACGGGTCTTATCGGCCTTGGAGAGACCTGGTACGCCTCGAAAACAGTTGAATCGGCGGTACACGACCACTTTGCACCGCTGCTTGTTGGGCGCGACCCGTTCGCAATCGAACGCCACTGGCTGAACATGTTCCGGCTTTCGGATCATGCCGGGTACGGAGGCGCTGAACTACGAGCGCTTTCGGCGATAGACATGGCATTGTGGGACATCAAAGGGCAGGCCGCCGGAGTGCCGGTGTACGAACTTCTCGGCGGTGCTGTTCGGAAGAAAATCCGTGTTTATGCCACCGGCGCGCCGTTCGAAGGTTGCGGTGAACTCGCAAAGGAACTGATCGACGACGGCATCGTGGCAATGAAAATGGGGCCGACTATCCCTATCGCCACGCCATCGGAAGGGCAGTACCTGTTTCCAAAAGAACTCGACCGAGTTCTCAAGCCGTTCCGTGATGTACGTGATGCCGTGGGCGACGATATAAAAATCGCAAACGACGGACACGGTAAATGGGCGTTACCCGTTGCGATTCAGATTGCTAAACAGATGGAACCGCTCGACATCATGTGGCAGGAAGACCTGATGCCACTGCTTAACCCGAACGCCCTGCGCCAGTTGCAGGACGCCACAAGCACGCCGATCTGCATTTCCGAGCGATTGCTAACAAGATGGCAACTGCGCGAGTTCATCGAGAACGGATCGGCACAGATCGTGATGCCCGACCTGATATGGACGGGCGGAATCAGCGAAACGCACCGCATCGCAGTAATGGCTTCCGCTCACCAGATCCCGGTTGCCCCGCACGATGCGACCGGACCAGTCAACATTTTTGCCTGCGCACATATCTGCATGAATTCGCCAAACGCGATGATTTTGGAACACGTGCGGCCATATCTTTACGGCTGGTACGGCGAGTTCGTAGATCCGCTCCCGTCGATAGAGCATGGATGGCTATCGGCCCCTCAAAATCCGGGGATAGGTACACGGCTCAGGCCTGAAGTGTTCGACCGGCCCGATTGCGTTACACGAGTCACCGACGAATCAGCGTCTATTCCCGGCATGAACGATGAGGGCTGGGCGGGCGGCGACAACTTTTCCGAGAAGATGTGGTCGGAAATGGAAGAGATCATGGAGTTCCGTTCGCTCGGGTACTCGCCTAAGGACGCGAACGCGGAACGGCTTTCGTCAGGCAAGGGCAAAGCCCCGACAGGCGGCCCCGGTGGCGGAATCGCTACATGGTACAAAGACAGCGAAAAAGAAACCACCGGTGACGAAGGAGGTGAAGAATGATCATCTCGAGAATCGAAACCATACGTGTCGGCCAGTTCCCCGACCTGATCTTCGTGCAAATCCACACCGATACCGGCCTGATAGGCCTCGGTGAGACTTGGTACGCCGCATCGACAGTCGAATCGGCCGTACACGATCACTTCGGGCCGCTCCTGATCGGGCGAGACCCTGCCGAAATAGAACGACACTGGCAGACGATGTTCAGGCTTTCAGACCACGCCGGGTTCGGCGGCGCCGAACTGAGGGCGATTTCAGCTATCGACGTGGCCCTGTGGGACATCAAGGGCCAGGCTCTTCAGATGCCGATCTTCGAGATTATCGGCGGTGGAACAAGGCACAAAATCAGGGTCTACAACACGCTCGGGGTGTACGGCGATATCACAGACGGTTACGACGTATGGAGTGATCCTGTGGGTGTGGCACAACGGTTGCTTGACGAGGGCATCACCGGGATGAAGATGTCGCCAACTGATTTCATAGCGAGGGAATCGGACGGGCAACTCCTGTTCAAAGATGATCTCGACTGGGCACTCAGGCCGCTGCGGGAGATTCGTGATAAATTGGGCATGGAGATCGAAGTAGCAAACGATGGTCACGGCAAATGGAACCTTCCCAACGCAATCAAGATCGTCCGAGAAATGGAACCACTGCGCCCGATGTGGCATGAGGAACTCATTTCGCCACTGAACGAGCAGGCGCACGTACGGCTTCAGGCGGCGACATCGACACCAATAGCAGCAGCTGAACGCCTGATGACCCGCTACCAGCACCGGCGGTTCATTGAATCAGCCGCGGCCAGAATCACGATGCCCGACCTCACATGGACAGGTGGGATATCCGAGGTCAAGAAAATCGCAATTCTTGCCTCGGTTCACCAGATGCCAATCGCACCCCACGATTGCGTTGGGCCGGTAAACATGTTCGCCTGTGCTCATATCGCGATGGCGACGCCAAACGTGATGATTATGGAGTACAACCGGGCAATGCATTTGGGCTGGTATCGGGACTTTATCGAGCCTGATTTCGTGATCGAAGACGGTTTTCTGTTGGCTCCGACCGAACCCGGTCTGGGCACACGCCTGAAGCCATCAGTCTGGGAACGCAGCGATGTGACTGTTCGCAACAGCGACGAAAGAGCCGAGCCGTGGATGATGTCGCGCCAGCGTTACACCTACCCGCCGCCCGAAATGCAGGATGAGTTTGTTGCAAGCTCGAAGCGCCGAAAATCCGGATCAGAAGCCCTGAATCACGATTGAACTCAGGCCCGCTGATTGGGCCGCTTTCGTGGTCAGGTCATCCAGATACCGAAAGTCATTGCCCATATATTCTGGCCCTAAAATGTCGCCACGCGGGTTTCTCTCAGTGGGATTCGAGTAGCCTTTGGTGGGCGTCGCCGGGCAGCCGACATCAACCATCGAAATCATAAAAATAAGCGCAGGTAATTGACAGGTATCAGAGACGACATACTTATATCGCTCGACCTCGAAACTACGGGGACGAGCGCGAATTCTGACCACATCATCGAGGTTGGCGCAGTCAAATTCCGTGGCAATGAGCAACTCGAAACTTTCAGCGAACTGGTCAACCCACACCGCAGGCTTTCGAGCTTCATAATCGGGCTGACAGGAATTACCCAGGCAGAAGTCGATTCGGCCCCCGACTGGGATGAGATCAAATCGCCACTGGCCGAATTCATTGCAGGCGTCCCGATCATTGGTCACAACGTCGGGTTCGATGCGTCGTTTCTCAGGTCGCACGATGTCTACCCGGACGGCCTTTACGACACGATGTCGATGGCGGAAATCGCCCTGCCAGCCGGGCCGGAATACAGCCTTAGCCGGTTGTCGCAGCGTTTCGGGTTTTCGCATGACAACCCGCATCGGGCACTATCCGATGCGCTGGTCACGCGTGATCTTTTCATGCACCTGTTGGGCCTCATCGAAGGCTTCGATCGGTCGGTGCTGGAACAGTTGAAAACACTTGGCTCTTATGCCGGTACGCCTCTGGCGAAACTCGTGGCCCGCGTTCTCGAATCAGACAGTTCGCCACGGCTACCCACCAGCGACAGTCTTACGGGCATCGACCCGAAGGAGCTTTCGCAGCGTCTCCGGTCTGCCGGGCGAATTCCCTCCGTCGAACCGCACAAATACGAAGAGGCTGAAAGCGGCATATCCGGGGCGGTCGAGCAGATTTTCAGCGAGGGCGGGTCGCTGGAAAAATCGCTGACTGGCTTCGAGTCACGACCGGAGCAGACCGAGATGGCGCGGGCCGTGACAGCCGCCATTGAAAAAGGCGAACACCTTGTTGTTGAAGCTGGAACAGGTGTTGGAAAATCGCTCGCCTATCTGATCCCATCGGTACTCCATGCCATCCGCACCGGCGGAAAAGTGTTGGTTTCGACCAATACGATCAACCTTCAAGAACAGCTCATAGGCAAAGACGTCGAGATAACTAGAGCGGCCCTGGCGGAATCGGGCGAGTCACCCGACCAGATGCGTGCCTGCCAGCTGAAGGGCAGGGCGAACTACCTGTGTTTCAAGCGCTGGCAGAATGCCATGATTCAGACCGAGCCGAACGATGTCGAATCGAAGCTCCTATCGAAAATTCTCGTCTGGCTGAAGCAGACGGAATCGGGCGACCGGAACGAACTGGCACTTGGGAGGTTGACCCCGCTTTTCACACGTTTCTCTGCTCAGGGTGCCGCAATGTGTCCATCAAACGAAGGGCCCTGCTTCCTGCGAAAAGCGCGTAATCAGGCCAACACGTCCAATGTCGTAATCATCAACCACGCCCTGTTGATGTCGGACATCGCCATGGGCGGCGGACTGCTCCCCGATCACGATGTGTTGATTATCGATGAAGCCCACCATCTCGAATCGGCAGCGACCACCCATCTTGGCTTCTCAGTGAACCAGTTTCAGCTTGAGAATGACCTGAAACAGTTGATTGGCAACCGGGGAATACTGGCACGCCTGGCAAGGGTTATTTCCGAGGGTGTTGTCAATGCCCTCGATGCTACGACCAACATCGCGCTAGAAGCGACTTCCGCTGTCGATATTGCAATTCAGAATGCATCCAACATGTTCGATATGGCCACCGAAATTGCTAGCGCCGCGTCATCCGGTAGGCAGGCAGGTGCTGAACTGAGACTGACCGAGGCGGTACGGACTCAACCGATCTGGAGCGAGTTCGAAATCATTTGGGAAAACGCGAATACACGGCTGCTGGAAGTCGCTGAACATCTGGGCAAACTCTGCGAGCAGGCTTCGGCGTCGAAAGATTCCTCGGCTGAAGGTCTTGTGCTGGACGCATACGCCGTGAAAGATTCCATTGAAAAGGCGGTTTCTTCGCTACGAGAAGCCATTCCGGAGCCCGACGCCGACAGTGTTTACTGGCTTCGGTCGCAGTCTGGCAGCCGCGGTACCAACATCAACGGCGCTCCGCTCGACGTATCGGAAAAATTGAACCAGGCCCTGTTCAGTTCTGACAAGACCGTGATACTCACAGGGGCAACGGTGGCGTATGAAAAAAGTTTCGAACGATACCGGGCATCGATAGGCATGGATAGTGGCTCCGACCTCGTTCTCGGCTCGCCTTTTGATTATCAGAACAATGCCCTGATCGTGGTCCCCGAAGACATGCCCGAGCCGGGTGCGCCAGGATTCGCCAACGCCACGGCCGATGCTCTGATCGATATTGCCAGGGCAAGCACGGCCGCTACAAACGACGGTAGTGCGGGCAGGGTACTGGCACTGTTCACATCGATATCTGCCCTCGATGCCGCCAGAAAGGCGATTACCCCTGTGCTGGGCAAGATGGGCATCAGGGTCATCGCACAGGGTTCCGGCGGGTCGCCAGCCCGAATCATGCGAATGCTGGCTGATGAGGGGCCGACCATCGCTTTGGGAACAAGTAGTCTCTGGGAGGGAGTCGACCTGCAGGGGGCATCACTCGATGCGCTTGTAATGGCGAGGTTGCCGTTCCCGGTTCCCGCTGACCCGATTGTGGCTGCGCGCAGCGAACAGTTCGAAGACGGATTTCTGGAATACAGCATTCCCGAGGCGGTTCAGCGGTTCAGGCAGGGCTTTGGTCGTTTGATTAGATCACGTACAGATCGGGGGGCGTTCGTTATTCTCGATAGCAGAATCGTGACCAAAAACTACGGAGTGAAGTTTCAGCGTGCGCTGCCGAAATGCACTGTCCGACGAGTCAGTACAGAACGGCTGTTCCCAATGCTGGAAAGCTGGCGAAATGGGACGTTTGAATGACAATTCCTGAAAATCAAGTGGCAACCGATATCGCCACAGTCGAATTAGCCGAATCAGTGTTTCTGCCTGTCGGATTTGTCGATGTAGCCGCAACTCTGGACGGTGGACAGGCGTTTCGCTGGTGGCCCGAACAGGATGGCGCATATCGGGGTGTTGTCGGGCGCAGGGTTGTATCGGTTCGAGAGGTCGATGGCGGTTTGATGATTCGCCCGGTAGATGGCAAAGATTTATTGGGCCTGGCACATTCTTTCTCCGATTATCTGGGTCAAGACCAGGACCTCGATGGATTCAGGGCGCGATTTGCCGATGACCCGTGTCTGGGCCCGGCTCTCCGCGGCTACTCGGGACTTCGCGTATTGCGACAGGACCCGTGGGAATGCCTTTTCAGCTTTATCTGCTCGAGTACTTCAAACATTCCCCGTATCAAATTGAACGTCGGTTCCGTCGCCGAAGCACTCGGTTATTCCATCGGTTCCGACAACCGCGATGTCACATTCCCTGAACCGGAATCAGTTGTTGAGGCGGGCGAGCAGTTTCTGCGCGATCTCGGCCTTGGATTCAGAGCGAAGTATCTGATTCCAGCGGCTGAGACCATCGCTTCGGGTCAACTAAGGCTGGCCGATCTGCGAGAAGCGTCGTACATGGACGCACGAAACGCCCTGACTGATTTGCACGGCGTTGGCGAGAAGGTTGCCGACTGCGTACTGGCATTTTCGCTCGACAAGCCCGAATCGTTCATAGTCGACCGCCACATTCTCCGTGCGCTGCACCGATGGTACGGCGTTCCAGAAAAATCAAGCCTGACTTACGCAGCTGACTGGGCCAGGGACTACTTCGGAGAACACGCTGCCCTTGCGAACCAGTACATGTTCCATCGGGAACGCCTTGCACGCCGTGCCGCCGACTGGGGCGGGAAGCACACAGACCGGGCGCTGCCTGAAGACGGTCGCTAGTCCGAGTGGAGTTCGCACGTCGCCAAAGTACGGCCTCGGCACGCCCGGCGACTAACGCAAGAACCCCGGCAAGCGC
>CAYLWG010000034.1:0-18407 GCA_964387235.1 uncultured Dehalococcoidales bacterium | reverse complement strand
ATCAAGTCTCTCGTCCAGTACGACAGGATTTCGATTTCGTTGTTCGGCCCGGAAAAATCGGAACTGGTCCTGGCGTTCCTCCGCGGTATCGAGATTCCGGGTATGCGGGCGGGCAACACTATTTCGATTAATTCAGCCAATTTCGATTGGAAAGAATCGATTGACGGTCATGCGGTCAATTTGGAGATGGTCGAAAGCAGTGCTGACGCAGGCCCTATCTCCACGTTAGAGGTAACGCTTGGAACCAGGGCAGCGGGGCCAATCGGCTTTATCGAACTTCACAGGTCGTCGACCAACCGCTATTCGAGAACCGATCTGGATCTGATGGTCGAAGTGGCCGAGCGGGTAACTCCAGCCGTCCAAAATTCTCTCGCGCATGAACAGCAGTCACGGCTTGTAGAGGCGCAATCGAGGTACCGTGAACTGTTCAACAACGCGCCGGATATGATTCTGGCGGTAGATGTCGAAAGCGGGCTCATTCTCGACCATAACGACACGACGGTTTCGATTCTCGGATACACAGGCGACGAGTTGCGCAGACTAACCGTGGCGGAACTTTACCACCCCGATTACACCAATGCCGCGTTCAAGGTGTTTCACCAGTTCAGAGACGTCGGACAGGTGGTTGATGCGCAGGCCAAGTTTGTTCGCAGAGACGGCACCGCGCTCGATGTCAGCATCAACGTCACGGCGGTTCGCGATCACAAAGGGAAAGTCGTCGGCAGCATTTCGACGGTTCGGGACGTTTCGGCAAGTGTCGAGGCAGAACTGGCCGCTAAAAATGCCAGGCGATTAGATTCCGAGAATCAGGAGCTTGTTCGGTTAAACGAAGCCAGAAGCATGTTTCTATCGCGGGTATCGCACGAACTCCGCACCCCGCTTACCGCACTGCTCGCGTTCGGAAACATTCTTTCCCGAAACAAGGGCAATACAATGACGCCGAAGCAGCTCGAACAGCTCGGTTACATCCGAAATAACGGATGGAGACTGGAAGATTTGATAAACGATCTTCTGGATGTTTCACGGAGCGAAATAGGAACTTACGAAATCGAACATCACGATTTTGAGTTGATCGCCGTGGTTCAGGAAACGGTAGATTCAGCGTCCGCCATCTTCGAGCAACGGCACCAGAACCTGTATCTGAAGCACGCCAGCGGCCCGGTGTGGGTGAATGGCGATATGAAACGCGTGGCACAGATAGTAAGCAACCTGTTGTCGAATTCATCGAAGTTTTCACCCGATGAAAGCGATATCGAGGTACGACTTTCCAGCGCAGTTGGTGGGATAGAGATCAGGATTACGGATAAAGGAATCGGTATCAGCAAGGAAGATGTGTCTCGATTATTCACTCCGTTTTTTCGCGTCGACAACGAACAGACCCGAAGAGCGGGCGGTACCGGGCTTGGCCTGGTAATCGTAAAGACAATAGTCGAACTGCACGGCGGGAACGTTTCTATCAACAGCACGCCTGGAGTGGGTACAACGGTGAAGGTATTCCTTCCGACGATCGATCCAAAATACGTGGCCGGGGAAGACCACGGAACCGCCTCGCAATCAGCGTCACTCAACAAGGCATCGTAGCTTTCGTCGAGCCGGCAATCAGTGTTGGAGGCGGACAATCGTGTCGATTCGGCGTCGCCTGGCGTTGCCGGGGTGAAAAACTGCGTGGGGCCTCTTTTTTCTACCACTGAGCAGGCCCGTTCCGGACGTGCAGCGAACAGGTCGGGCGTTATGCGATGGTGCTTCTCCTAAAACTGGCTGCCCTGAACACCGCATGATTGCTCGCCCGGGCGGTACAGGCGCCACCCTCGCGACGGTTTACTGATAACGTCCCGCTAGGCTCGATTTATGACACGCTACTGGTCAACGACCGTCGGCGCGTACACTTCGAGACCTGTAATTTCCGTGTTCTCATTCTGGCAATTTCGCGGGACTGATTCGAGTTGACAAATACAGACGATCTGGTCGGCACCATCAAGAGTGTGGGCAGGCGCGTAACGGCCGATGCAGGCGATGTCCTGTTCCATGAGGGTTCCGATTTATCTGCGGTGCCATTCGTTGAGTCGGGCCGGATACGCGTATTCAAAAGAAGCCACGGCGGACAGGAGATAACCCTGTACGACATCAACCCTGGCGAGAGTTGCGTGCTGGCTGCGGGTTCGATTCTCTCGGGAAAGCGATATCCCGCCAATGCGGTTGCCGACAGCCCGGTGGTTGTGTGGTTACTGGATATCCCGACTGTCAAAAGCCTTTTCGAGTCCAACCACGTATTCAGGAGTTGGATATTTGATCTTCTTTCGTCGCGCATAGTCGATCTGATGGGCCTGGTCGAAGAGGTGGCCTTCAAGAAAATGGACGTCCGCCTGGCTTCATATTTGATAGAACGCGCCGACGCCAATGGCCATATTTCCGCCACTCACGAGACAATTGCGACGGAACTGGGAACCGCCCGCGAAGTGGTTTCAAGAATCCTCAGGCAATTCGAAATCGAACAGATGGTCGTGATGGGCAGGGTGAAAATTTCCATATCTGACAAATCGAAACTTGCTGATCACGCGCACGGGACCTGACGTTCTTGGTGACCCAGGTCACAGAGTCATTCTCAACTCCTCTGTACTGTTCAGGCAGATCAGATAGACAATAAGGAGTCTTGACATGCTGAACAAGAACATGGGAACTACAGACCGCATCATTCGGTTAGTCCTCGGAGTGGTGCTTATTTCACTCGTGGTGGTCCTTGATGGCCCGCTCCGGTTCGTCAGCCTAATCGCCCTCGTCCCGCTTATCACATCTTTCGTCAGTTGGTGCCCGGTTTACGCCATATTCGGGCTGAGGACATGCCCGGTCCGAACAGCCAGCGGTTCCTAATTTTTCACCGGAAAAGCCGGGCATAAACCGAGCGGAGCCCATATCAGGGTGCAGGATAAACCCGCTGCGTCTACGGCCTTCCGATTGCCGTGCGGGGCTATCGAACGTTATCGTTATCGTGGTGCGCACGGGCTTCGCTGCCCGGCGCAGCCCGATGCGAAAGGACATCGCCGATCTTTAGAATTTCAGGTCCCGTAGATAGACCACGTCCTGGGCGAACGGTTCGGATTTTCCACCTGCGACGAGGTCTATCTGGCCGCGGCCCATGACCGCCTGTTTCGAACCGTCGTGCTCAGGTTCGGTGTAGAGGTCAAACCAGTCCTGCAATTCGATTTTCATTCTTTCAATGGAGTCGTGGTAGGCCGGATTATCGATCTCGTTCGTGGTCTCGTCGGGATCAGTTTCAAGGGCGTATAACTCGTTCGGGCCGTCCGGGTAACGATGAACGTACTTCAACGAAACGCTTCGGATCATACGGGTGGGGCCGTACTCGTCGAACACCACGACGGGCCTGTTCGCACCCATCTGCTCGCCGTTTAGCACTGGTACAAAACTACGGCCCGGAAGACCGGATGATTCTTCGCCAGGCACGCCCACGTCATCCACTGTAGCCACGCCAGCGGAGGCAAGGCCAGCATAATCGAGAATCGTCGGCATAAGGTCGTAGTGACTCAGCAAGTCGGTGTTGACCACCCCCTGTGGAACATGGCCGGGCCTTGAGATAAGCGTCGGTACTTTCACGGCGGTGTCGAACATGTTTGGCGGGTAAGTTCCGTTCCCTTTACCCCATATGCCATGATGCCCCATGCTCATTCCGTTGTCGGCAGTGAACACGATCAGCGTGTTTTCTCGCAACTTATGATCTTCCAGCCAGTCGATTATTCTCCCGATATTGGTGTCCATCGCCGTTATCGCAGCGAAGTATCCACTCAGCAGTACGCGGCGCTCACTTTCGGTATCACCAACACTGCCAGAGGAACCTTCTTTTGCCAGATGGTCGGTATGAATCGGGTCCCATCTGACTGAGTCGAAGGCGCAGTTTTCAAAATAATCGTTGTACAAATCTGACGGGTGTTGATCTCGCCCCCACGGCGCGTGCGGGGCGGTGTAGTGGACGTTGAGCGAGAACGGATTATCTGAACCGAGTTGCGATTCGAGAAAGCCGATAGCGTTGTCGGTAATCACATCGCTGACGTAGCCATCCGCCACGTATTGTTCGACTTCCTGCCCGTTCGATGTTCGAGAATCACGCGCCCTGAACATTGGCGCGTTGTAGTAGTTCCCTGCCCCGGTAGCATGCACGTTCCAGTATGAAAAACCTGCCTGTGGGGTCGTCGAATCTCCGAGATGCCACTTACCGCTCAACCCACATTCGTAATTGTTTGCTGCAAGTATTTCGGTATACGTTGTCCGGCCTTCAAGATACTGAATACGTTTCCCGTCGCCCGGCAGGGATGGCGAGTTTCCCGCCCGCAGGAAGTCCTGAACACCGTGCTGCGACGGCATCTGCCCCGTAAGAATCGTTGCCCTTGCAGGCGAACACACGGGTGATGCGCAGAAGAAATTCTCGAACCTGACCCCAGTGGCTGCCAATCGATCAAGGTTCGGTGTTTTGAGTTCTGAAGTCCCGGCGCAGTTCATCGCCCACGGCCCCTGGTCGTCACTCAGGATGAACAATATGTTGGGTCGGGCAGGTTCGGTATTGACCACGAAATATCCTTGACTGACTGACATCGACTGGGAATGCCGGGAATGCCTGGTTGATTTTCGAGAATTCTATCGAATAACGCTTCGGTGAATAACGAAACTACTCGGTGCTACAAATGGCTTCCGGGCGAACTATCGGCATGGCCCGCCTCTGCCAACCTGGAATCCACTGATTCACTTGCTGGAATCAGAAGTTCTACCGGCCTCCGGCGAATATCGCTCGCAACTCTATTTGACGGAGTTCAGCAGACTTTCGCAGTCCTCAATTTTCACCTCGCACAACAACACAAGGTTTCCGACAATGCCGTAAGCACCGTAACTTTTCCGGGTGGCGCTTATGCCGCCAACGGCGAATGGTGCTGGCTTACCCCTGCCTGTAGCTGTATCGGCAGGCCCCATACCAACGCTGATCGCCACTTCGTGCGAGGCGTAAATGCGAACTTCGACATCACGCTGGTTGTAGAAGCCGTACCAGACTTCGATCACTTCGGGCAAAGTTTCGGACGATAGCTCTTTAGATTTTTTCCAACCCGCGGCCGCCACATCGTCGACTGTGAACACGCCCTCGGGTAGGAGCATCGGCACCGGTACAGCGTCGAATTCGGGGTCAACGGTGCCACTCGTCACTTCGTTTTCGTTCGAACCGCAATTGGCGAGTAATACGGCCAGCATGACGGCAACCAGAACGGTGAAGGGGTATTTGAGCATTTTGCGGTTGTTCATTTCCGCCGCAGTATAGGTCAGATGGCCGGGCGGGAACGGTTCAGGACTCAAACATAGCGCCAGAGGCGGTTATTCGTCGACTCGAACCGACATCCGGGCAGTCGCGATGCTCAACCCTGGCATCATACGCGCCAGCTTCGAGCACTGGTCTGCTGTGATTTCACGGCAAATCGTGACCAATTCGCCAACTACGGCTCCGAGGCTGCCGGTGCGGGAAGCGGACCGCAGACGTGAAATATTGTCGTCGGAATCGGAGGTGAAATAACTGTTCATGGTTTCTCCTTTTCCAATCAGATGCAGTGCGACTACAGGGGATGCCATACATGCGCAACGGGCACAGCACGGCCCCGTAACGATCGTCCCGCCAGAATTTCCCGACATTCTCATGTTGGCAGTGTTATAACCGTGCGCTAAACGCAAAAGTCACGGTGTTTAGTCAGGACAGTCCTGGCGACAGCGGCGGAGCATTCAGCCCGAAATGAACACTAAAGAACGTCGGTCATGTCGACCAATACCGATCTACTGACCACCGTTGCGATCCCGGCGCCAATGGCCTGGAACATGGGACTGGATACCCAGTCGCCCATAATGGCGTCGGCAGTGGCACCGATCTCGGCTACGCTGTCGGCTTCACTGACGGTGATCACACGCCCACTGTTCTCGCCGGCAAACAGTGTGTTCCAAACCCTTGTATCGCCAGCACCTTTGGTCTTCACCCAAACCTGCTGCTGTCGCAATGCCGCAATGAATTCCTGGGTCCTGCCGGGTGTCACCTGGTAAACCGATACTACTGCAGACGCTGCCATTGCTTGCCCCCTTACACACATTCACCTTCCGAACTAAGTGGATACACAGTATCACACGCCTGTTTACTACGGTTTATGTTCTTATTATCGACACTTATTTCGAATTCAGTAATTAGGCAAATGAGAGGGAGGTGCGAAGGACGAGAGGCGGACACACGTTATCCACCAATACCCACATGACGAAAACTAAGCCACGCTGCCCGCTGCGCGGCATCGGTTAAATGAATGGTCCCTTTTACACCCATCCACGGTGGCTGTCGGCCCCGTACACGCTAAAACCCCTGTAGATTAGCCCGAAACTCGGCTTCGATTTTCACAGGCGAAATTCTCGCCAACTCCTCCAGTCTGTCGAGTGCACCAGGGAAACAGATACATGGGTAATGAACGAATAGGGTTTATCGGGCTCGGAATGATGGGCCTACCGATGTCGAGAAACCTGATCGAAGCGGGTTACTCCGTGACCGTATTCGACCTAGACAGTGCAGCCGTTGAGCAGGCCAGAGGGTTCGGAGCGTCTTCAGCACTTTCTGGCTCCGGGGTCGCGGCACAGTCCGACATCATCATCACGATGATCCCCGATTCGCCACACGTCGAGGCCGCCATCGCCGGAGCAGGCGGAATTCTTGAAGGCATTACGGCTGGTGCGGTTGTGATCGATATGAGTACGATTTCTCCAGCAACTGGCAAAAGAATGGCAGCGTTGCTTGAAGAAAAAGGCGCAGATTTCGTTGATGCCCCGGTGACGGGCGGCGTGATGGGTGCCGAGGCCGGTTCTCTTTCGATACTTGTCGGCGGAAATGCCGAGGCCTTCGAACGCACACTGCCAGTGCTGAATGTACTCGGCAGCAGGGTTACGCATATGGGACCCACCGGATCGGGCCACATGGCGAAAATTGCCAATCAGATCCTCGGTGCGGCAACACTGGCCGGTATTGCCGAAGCATTTGTTCTGGCTAAAAAATCTGGCCTTGATCTCCAGACTTTTTTCGACGCTGTGACAAAAGGCTCCGGGCAGTCGTGGGTGCTTGATAACTACGGCCCGAGCATTCTAGCTGGCGATTTTTCACCGGGTTTTATGGTGAAACACATGCAGAAAGACCTGCGCCTCGCCGATGAAGAAGCGGCCCGGACTGGTACTTCAATGCCAATCACGAGTCTGGTCGCACAGCTTTACCGGGCAGTTCAGGCTGAAGGCCCCGATGCCACCAGTCAGGGATACCAGGCACTGGCAAAGGCAATCGAGAAGTTATCGAACGTCGAGGCCCGAATTTAGCAACGGCCATAAGCGGCCAACAGCGACCAGAACGGCAATCAGAAGCAAGCAACGGCCAGGCGGTTGTACCGATTCTCTTTAAAACCGGTTCGCGGGCACCGGTTTTAAAGAGAATCGACTTTTTTGGCCATCTCGATATCGGCTACCACCATGCCGCCGTGATAGTGGCTCCACCATGTAACGGTCACCCTTCCCCATTCAGTCACAAGTCGAGGGTGGTGGTCGGCCTCTTCAGCAATTTCTGCGATGCGATTTGTGAAATCGAGGGCCTCTGTGAAATTTTTGAACGAAAATTCTCGGTTGAGTCGGTTCATTCCTTCTTCGCGTATAACCGACCAGTTCGCTACCTGCGGCATCAACTCCGCTATCTGTTCATCAGTCAACACTGTCATAGAAAACCTCGTTTACTGAACGCATTACGCGGGCCCGTTTCGTTTTTTTCTTGGTCGACGCAACCTGAGTCCACGCACGTTATTCGACACTTCAGCGGTTACTTATTCACGCCAGTTTAGCCACCTGGCTACCTGGCCGACACTATTGGCAGAATCACATGCGATGGTCGGTCAGTATCAGTGAATACCGTGTTGTGTGCAATCTGACTCCGAGTGTGCATGCCGATTGGCTCGCCAGTGTTCGGGTTCACATCGAATCGTGGAAAATTGCTCGATGAAATATCGACCCTGATCCGGTGTCCCTTCTTGAACAGGTTCGAGACAGGCGGCAATTCAATCTGCAACTGGTAGGCCGTACCCGGCTCCATGAGTTTTTCTGCGTCGTAGCCTTCCCTGAACCTCGCTCGCCGTATCGAATCTTCGAGCGGCAGGTGAAAGCCCTGCGGATACTCGTCGCTCGGGGGATATATGTCGAGCAACTTTGCAGTGAAATCAGTATCGAGCGCGTCCGACGAAATCCACAGGTTGACCATGATCGGACCCGTCACCTCGATGTCGGCCTCGAGCGGCTCTGTCTGGAAAACGTTCACGTCTGCCCGATCGGCCAGTAGCATTAATGGACTGCTCGCGCCGATGGTCGATTCCCGTTCCAACTGGTGAAGCGGGCCATCGGGAATCAACGACTTCATCCTGGCCCGCTGGGGCACGTACGCGGCGTCGATATCGTCTGGCAAAACTACCCACTCAAAGAAGCCAGTCACGTTTCCACTTACCGATGGAACTGGGGATTCGGGGTCGTGAACCCAACTCGTCGGTGAGTCGTTTGAACCGGGAGTGACCACGCCCAGCCTTCCGTCTGAACCCAGATAGTAGGCGGTATCGATTGCCCTTTTCAGCGGCCATTCCTGTTCGACGCGCCATGCGCCACCGTGCACTATTCGACCCTCGTCATTGACGGCCCCCGTTCCGCCACCCATCACGAATATCCGTACCGGGTCGTCGTTCTCCACACCCGTGTCGACACCTTTCAACCAGTGGTCGAACCACCTGAACCGTTCCTGATTCAGCACTTTATCGCCCCACTTTGCCGATTCGCCAAACTCGACTTCACCGACGTGGGAAGCCCCTTTCCCGCGCATCGAACCGTGGTTCCACGGCCCCAGAATCAGGCGTTGCGGGGTCGAGTTCTTTTTGACCATGTGGGTGAACTGCTGCGAAGTTTCGGCAGCGAAAGGGTCGTACCAACCTGAACTGTAAACGGCTGGAATATCGGCCATGCGATCGAAGTGCTGGGAGTGATCGAGCGATTCCTGTTGCCACCACTCGTTGTACGTGCCATCCCGATAGTAGTGCATCAACACTTTTTCAAGGTTCGGTACCGCGGCAATCGGCGTTTCTCCTTCTCTGAAAGGCTGCTTCCAGATCTCCTCGCTCAGTCGCTCTGCGCCGCGCTCAATTCGCTCGATAGCAGCCGGGTCATCTGCAATCTCTTTGGAATCATAGCCATGCAAATACAGAGCGCCGTACATGTGCAATGCCATCGCCCCGCCCTGGCGAACTTCCCACCTGAAGGCGTTGGTCGGCGCGACATCGACCCACAGGGCAGCGAGGTGCGGGGGCCGGTAGAGCGATGCCATGTTCTGCACGATCCCGCCGTGCGATGCGCCAACCATTCCGACCCTGCCGCTGCACCATTCCTGGCTCGCAGCCCACTCGATGGTGTCGTAGCCGTCGAGCCCCTCTTTCTGGTTGGCCGTGTGAAAATAGTCACCGGTTCCCTCAGAAAGACCACGGCCGCGCAGATCCTGCAACAGCACCACATAGCCTCTTGGCACGAAGGCGTCTACTACCGGGTTTATCCAGATTACCCGGTTCGACTTATCGTACGATGTCCTGCCCAGAATGACCGGGAATGTGCCCGGTAGCGGATTTCCGTTTGCATCGGCCGGGCGGAAGATATCAGTCGCCAACCGAACGCCATCCCTCATCGGAACCATCACGTTTTGCGATACGACGATTCCGTAGTTTGAATCGGGATTGATTGCCAAAGGTTGTCTACCAGTTTGGTGTGCGGGATTTCAGGTGAGAACTATGTCGGTTTACAGTGCGAATTGGAAGGGGCAGAAGTGTGCCATTCGCTCGCAGGCGAGTCGATCGGATCAGCGTCGGGCCCTTAATACTGCGCACAATGCCACGCAAAGTGATGTCCCAGGGTCCGATGCGAGCCAGATAACGTGTCAGCACCTGAACTCAATCTACGTCCGGCGTGTAATATCTGCGGACGGACGCGATCCGTTGCGGGTGGGTTCAATGAATTTCAAGTTTCGATTTCTGCCATATCTCCTATATATGTTCGCCGCGCTCGTGGCGTTGGCCCCGGTTTGCGTCCTGGCCGGTGGCGACACGAAGACGCTCCCACAGCAGACAGTCGAGTTAAGCGATGGGGCATTGCTCGAAGTACTCGGCGAAAACGCGGAAGTTCGAGTACGCGGGGTCGCTACCCGGACATTGGAAATCGATGTCACGATGAACAACGGAGAGTTCGTCGATTTTTACACGCAAACTCTCTATGGCAGTCCTGCCAGCCACTTTGTTATCTCGGCCATGGTCAGTGAAGGCGGCGCAACTTCGGCCAATTCGCTGATCGAGATAGGAATTCCTGCCGGAGTCAAATTGGTCGTCCGAACAAAAAACGGGTCGATTTCAGTTGATGGAGTGTCGGTAGAATCGGCCTTGCTTTCGACTTCTGACGGAACAATAAAGGTTAAGAATTCGTCCGGGAAGTTCGATTTGAACACCACGAATTCCGAAGTTACCGTTCAGGCGGTCGATGGGCCAGTGAACGTGGTCACGACGAACGCACACGTCTGGTTCGAGGGTGTGATCGATCAGGGCTCGAATTCGATTTCGACCAGTAACGGCGATATCGCTGTCCGGCTAAAGAAGGGTTCAAACGTGTTCGTTACTGGAACTACCAAAAACGGCGACGTTACGGTAGATGGGGCCGACGATTACGACGGGTTGGAAAAGCAGGGTGACACGGCATCGATTTCGTTCCGGGTGGATATTGGCGTTTCGACGTTGCATCTAACGAACGGCCCCGGGGCCATTCACATCAACCCCGATATCATCGCTGTGTTCGACGAGGATGGTTGAGTCCGCACCAGCAATATCTGCCGAGCTAGAGCATATTCTCGCCAAGAGCTTCTATATCCGTACGACGCTCACCCGGAAGAACGGTTCGCCACGCACTATCGAAACCACGTTCGTCTGGGCCAGGGGTTCTAACAAAATCGTGCTTTCTGGTTATCCGGGGAAGCGCGACTGGGTGGCGAGCATGTCGCGGAATTCTTCAGTGGCCGTCCACACAGTCGAGTTCGAGCCATGGTTCGACATTCCGGCCGAGGCCCGCGTCATCAGGGATCTCGACGAAAAACTTCCCCGCATAATGGCGTTTATCGAGCACTGGGCTTTGCGACCCGGTTTTCCTCGCACCCGGTTCAAGTTGTTGCTCGGTGCTGTGAAGGTTAACCGTGCCCTAAGGCTCCCGTGGTGGGGTCCGTTCATCATTGCAAAAAGAATTTTCACGGGCATGCCGTGCGTTGAAATAACGTTTACTGGCGAGCCAATCCGACGTGATAAGGGCGGGCCACCCGCCCTTTCCGAGCCACAGGAAGGTCGGCCTTTCTAGCTGCGTCCACTTGGATATTGGAACTCGGGGATCGGCTCGCTTGTGGGCGCGTAGCCGCTGCTTTTGTTATGTCCGTCGGCTGCATCGGGTTTGGTTTCGGCAACCGATTCGGGTGCGGGTTCGACTTTAGTTTCGCGTTCCGGCAGGTAGCCGTTACTTGCCGATTCTGCGATCTTGCGTGCTTCAGGCCCGAAACTGTCGGAGCCGGACATCCAGTAGAGGTAGTCTGGGTCGCTGCTAACAACTTCGGCGAGCCGTTCGCCCCGGTGCCGCCCAAAGTTCACCAGCGCATCGCCTTCGTCGCTCCAAATGAACTTGCCGTCGGGGTCGATAGCGCTTTTACCGATCCCTCTGGCCCAATTGGCGATATCTTCGGGAACGGTCGGAACTTGCGATGAACTGCCCAGTTGGCCTTTCAGGATTGCATAAACGTTTCGGGCACCCTGCGCCTGATCTCCGCCATTGAGGTCGTTACGGGGCATTTCGCCTTTAACGAATCGCGAATATGCAGATCGCAGGTTACGGGGTTCGAGCCTGTGAAACACGGTCATGGCGTCGATCACTGCCCTGCCCTCGGAAACAAAATCTACATCGTTCCGCTCGAACTCGGCGAGTAGTAATGGGAGCCCGAACCGTTCGATGCCGAAACCTGCGAGATCGCACCCTTCGAGATGATCGGCGAGTGCGCGGGCGTATGCGCGGAACACCGGACTGTCCATCACGTCGAGATCAGAAATTCCGTGTACCTGCGTTGCGCCAGGCGGGATTGGAATGCCGGGGTTCACGATCACTGATTTCACATGCTCGGAGCCGTCGGGGTTGATCTTCAGAACCGACAATTTAACGATGCGTGCGGTGTCGGGGTCGAGACCGGTCGATTGGATGTCCAGGACCGCCAGTGGCCGTGAGAGTTCGAGTTTTCGTTCGCTTACGTCGTTTGCGAGGGTTTCTGGTGTTGGTTCTGGCATGCTTTCATAGTTCTTATTGCGGTAAGCCGACTATGGTTCGGAGCCTACCATGAACGCTTCGCAAATCTGCGGCGTGCGTCACCCCAACCCTGTTTATCGCCATCGAAATCAGAAGTTGGTGCTGCCCTGTCTCGCAGACTCGAACAGGCGTGAAGATTCGCTGTTTCAGATTTCTCCGCTCCGGCCTGAACTCTGAACGATGCGAGTGTTCCACGTCGCCTCAGCAATGTAAAACGCCAGAATCGTCGATAAGATAGGTATCCCGCAGCCCGCATCAGCAGCCGAGATTGAGCTTTAGCTCTGTTGGCGGCTGAAAGCCGGGCGCCCCAGAGCCGGAGTGGCGGAATGGCAGACGCGAAGGTCTCAAAAACCTTTGACCTTTATCGGTCGTGTGGGTTCGACTCCCACCTTCGGCACCACTACGCCGCCTTCGGCGACGAAATTGAGGAATTGCTACGAGAACAGGCAACATGAATCCCACCTGGAGCAATCTGGGCGGGGTGCATGTTCGTTACCCGCCATGACAAATACATGAGCCCCTCCACGTACGGTCGGGTGAATGTCTAGTTGGCAAACTCTCTATCTTCGGATTTTGCTATCCAATAGCTGGTTGCTCCTGCTGCAATGAATCCGGTTGCCACCAATACGCCTTCCCAAGTAACAGTCCTTCCTGGGACGCCTTCGTAATAGTTGGTTAACAACAGGCTCCAAACAAAAACACTGGCTATTCCGGCTACCACCATCGCACCGATAATCGCTACTAATTTTCTGTGTGAAGGCGCAACGACGGCAGCGAAATAAACCGAGCAAACTCCGTCAACAATCGACTGTAAAAATTCAGAAACATTGACGATCAGATCATCAACAAACGGAATCCACGACGTTCCGAATTCCCACCCTACTCGAACCAACAATCCCGGTAGTACATATCCGATTGCAAACACCGGCAGCACTAACAACCATCGCCAAGCCGAAGCAGTGTTGGTTTCATTTAATTCTGCGAAGTGGTCAAACTCTTCGTCGTACATCGCTGTAAATCCCGGTTGTCATGAGTCGTTCAGCAATATGTGCTAGCCTCTCGGCCTGTCGGCCAAGCATACGACACTTGTCGGGGTGATCACGATTGGATTTGGGGACGAAACATGAAAATCATTGCCAAGATAATTACGTACCCATACCTCGCGGTGATATATGTGGGAGCCTTTTTGCTGCCGTGGCTGTACTTGATTGACTATTTCCACGATCTTTTCACGAACCCAAAACTTTGGATGTGGATTCTCACCCCGTTTATATGGCCGTTTGCAATCCTGCTTTTGCACTGGGCAGTTGGTATTGCCTCGATAGCACCCAAAATGGCCACTGCAGATGATGCAACACCAATCCAACGCGTTGTTGGTATCGTCCTCACTCCCCTTGGACTTGTCGGAGGTTTATTTTTCTGGGTTCTGCAAGACTGGTTTATTTTTGGAGTCTTGGGGGTAGAGCCATGGGCCTACAACGGAGTATTCGGGCCTGCAAGCTGAGCAGTACAAATTATCGTGTAGACCGAGGTAACTTCTGTGTTAATTCCCGTTCGGTATTTGATCGCAATTCCAATAGCCTTGCTCGCCGCCGCCCTGGTTACGTTTCCAGTCCACTGGCTCGTGTTGTTGGTGAACTCTTGTCAACCCGATGGAATCGTTTCAGAGGCAGGTGAATGCTCCAAGGGACTATGGTCAATTGTCGATGCAGAGACGTTGGAGCGGCTTGGATACGCCGCATTCACACCCGCCACGTTCATCTATACAGCCGCATCAATTCTGCCGAATCGCTCGAAATGGGTTCCGCCAATTTTCGCAGTCCTTTGGCTGAGCGTAGTAGTCACCACTCTAGTTTGGACAACGTCTGACAATTACCAAATCATCTCAGGCAGAAAACTTGATTATTCTGGTTGGGGTTGGGTCGAATTTGTGTTCGTGGTGTTATTCCAGTTTCTTTCGTCGGGAATAACGGCGGTGCTGATGTTCAAAGAGCGCAGCAAGATGAAAAAGTCGCAAACTCATCAACCGAGTTTCTAGTATCCCAGCGAGTCGCCATGATTTCCCCCCAAGATTACCGAACATAACTAGGTATAGAAATCATGGCAGTTTTCATGGCAAGGAGCCAAAACGGGGCCCAATAAACAGCGTCAATCCCCTGTTTGATTAATCGCGAAATCAACCGGTTTCAAACAGCTCCAAATAGAGCAACAATGGCCGATTCAGGCCACAAACCCCACAAATCGGCCTTCCTTAATTACCGCACTGCATTAACAGGCTGATTAGGATGCGCTGCTGTTATTGATATCAGGGGTTTTCAGACGCCCAGTGTGGGCCCGAAAGTAGCGTTTTCGACGCATTCCCAGCCTATTGTCAGCCAAACTTCCGGCCCGAATATTGAGTTGTTTGCTAGGACTAGGCTGATTATTTGAGTTGCGGCATGCCTGCGAAATAACCCCACAGCCCGCCACCGACCAGTCCCTCCAGCGGTGCAAGGTCAATCATGAGAATGCTCAGATTGTGCAAGGGAACAGCATTGTTTTCTGGATTTGCGTCGATTGCCGCTTGAAAAGACTGACGGACTGTCTCGCCAAATAACCCTTCTACTGTTGCTCCTACAATCGTGCCAACAAGTGCTAGGACGAAAGCGGCCAGTAAATTGTTGGGACTGTTCATGAAATTTCGCCACAGCGGGCTGCTCAAAGTAATGGCTACCACTAGCAGTGTGGCAGTTACTAGCGAAAGCTCAAATAACCTCCGTCACATCTGTGTCAATTATTGAATTCAAAAAAAACTACCTATGGGTACCCTCATCCCTCATGAAAAGGCAAAAAGGGGAATTGATAATTGGCCCAATCGGGGTCAGAACTGCCAGTCAACGACCAGGTTTGGTGGCAATTTTAGGTGGTGACAGCCCCCTCTTTGTCGATGCAGATTCGCGACTTATCAGATTGAGACTCTCCATTGTGTGTTGGTTGGGCTATTAATCAGCGGGCAAGGCTGAAAACATTGGGGCACAAATCGGGGATTTCATCCCGATAAACCGGGAACACTGTTCAGACGAACGGGACCACCTTTGACCATAATGGTCGTGTGGGTTCGACTCCCACCTTCGGCACCAATAGATCTAGTTCAAGACCTTTCGCTACCTCAGGTACTTAGTAGCGACCGCGCGGAATTACAGTCATTTCACTACGTAACCGACTACTCTGCTGCGGGCAGTACCGGGCTATCGTCTCGCGCCATTCTTCGCAGCTGCATGTCGATCTTCACACGCTCTTCACTGAAATTTTTTCTCAACTGAAGCATAATGCCGGAATTGGGAGGGATTTGATGCACCGTCGCCGTTATATTTCTTTTTTATCCATAATCGTTACAGCATTCGTTTTAGTTGCCGTACTGGGTGCATGTGGCACCGACGGCTCCGAGGATCTTGCGATTCCACGCGTTTACGATCCCGGCGAGGTTCTCGTCATTGAGGACCTCCAGGAATTCGGGTTCAAGAAGTCGAAAACGTACGATGTCGAAGGTCTCGTCGGGGCGGTCAGTGCCTATTACGGGTTTTGGGCACTCGACATTTACGACCGGAAAGACTACGAGGTCAGGTTCTTCGCGTCTCACGCGGATGCGGTTCAACTGGGAACCGCACAGGCCGACGAGCGTAGTGGTGAGGATGCGATTCTCGATGAAGATGTGATGAGTTGGCCGCAGGGTGTGAAAGACGCACGGCAGTGTAAGGGCGACGTGGCGTCGGGGCCGGTGTCGCACGGTATTGGAAGCTGCAAGAGCCCGAAGTACTGGGATTATTCGATCTACGCCAACATGATTTTGCTCTGCTCGGGTGGTGATGAAGAGACCGCGCGAAAGTTGTGCAACGATCTGCTTACCATGCTTGAACCGCAAGCCGACGCAACCTAGCCGTATCTCTCACTGAGATTATTCGCCCGATGCAGGAAACGGTAGCCACCGCGCCTGATCTCTCTCGTGTCTATCCAGGGGAACGGAAGACGGGTGTGCGCTTCCCCGTCTACTCCTGCGGGGGCGCCGGGTTCACCAGGTCTAGCCCTATCGTTTCGGGGAATACTCCCGCCAGTTCCTCGACTGTCCAGCGTCCATCCTTGTGAATCGACCGACCCTGCTCAGGTGAATTCATCAGGCTTATCCGGTTGCCGACGCAGTGAAAAATTCGACCAGTCACATCCGAAGCCTGGTCGGAAGCCAGCCACGCGATCATCGGGGCGACCTGATCCGGATCGTTCGTCACCGTTCCCTCTGGTGGCGGTAAAAACTCGCCTTTGCGCAAATTCAACGCAGAATCGGGAACAGAATCGGTCATCCGGGTATGAGCGCCCGGTGAAATAGCGTTCGCAGTCACGCCGTATCGCTCGAGGTCTCTGGCGACAACACGAGTGAATCCAGCGATAGCGTCTTTCGCTGCACCATAGTTCGCTTGCCCACCGTAGCCGTAAAGGCCCGACACCGAGCTAAAAGTAACTATCCGACCGCTGCCCTGCTCTTTGAAGATTTTTGAGACTGGCTGAACGACCGAAAACGTGCCTTTCAGGTGGACGGCCATCACATCGTCCCATTCCTGCTCGGTCATGTTGAACAGCATGCGGTCGCGCAAAATTCCGGCGGCTGTCACAACGATATCGAGTCGACCAAACTCATCGAGTGCGTCCTTGACGATATTCGCACCGCCTTCGGCTGTGGCGACCGAATGGTACGAAGCTACGGCCTTTCCGCCAAGTTCGGATATTTCTTCAACGACCTGCGCTGCGGGGGTTGAATCTTCACCTCCGCCGTCGAGCGATGCACCGATATCGGCTACTACTACTGATGCACCCTGCGCGGCGAGAAGTTTTGCGATTCCGCGGCCTATCCCGCGGCCCGCGCCCGTCACTACTGCTACTTTGCCTTTGAGTCGTTTCGCTGACGAGGGCTCTTGCTGTTGCCCCCCCGGTAGGCCCAGAAGTTTCGGTTTTACCTGCGCATCGAGTTCTTCTGGCTCCCAGCTTGATGGAGGGGTCGATTTGTATATCGTTTTGACCCGGCGCGGGAGTGTCATGTGAACCACGTTTCCGCCGTAGACGAGAAATACCTGGCCGTTTACAGGCGCCGAGTAGTCGGAGGCAAGGAACGCAACGAAAGGCGCTACGTCTTCTGGTTTCCATGGTGCCTCGCCAGCGCCGGGCATCAGGCCCTGTTCCGCAAGTTTGGCCCGGGTTTCTTCGGGAATCGATTCGACCATACGGGTTTCTGCACGCGGGGCGATGGAGTTGGCCGTGACTCCGTATTTGCCAAGATCTTTTGCGACAACTTTTGTAAACCCGGCGATTCCCGATTTAGCGGCTCCATAGTTCGCCTGTCCGGCAAAGCCGGTTAGCCCCGATTCGGATGTAAACGTAATAACACGTCCTCCCCGCTGTTTTCGGAACAGCGGGGCAGCATGCCTGACGATGTTGAAGGTGCCTTTCAGGTGAACGTCTATGACCGCGTCCCACTCCTCCTCGGTCATGTTGTAGATCATCCGGTCCCGAAGAATTCCAGCGGCTGTCACAACGATATCGAGGCGACCAAACGAATCGAGTGCGGCCTGCACGATGCGCCCTCCGCCAGCGAATGTTGCCACCGATTCGGTGATCAGCACGGCGTCGCCGCCTACGGACTTGATCCCGGCAACTACTTCTTCGGCCGGGCTCTGGGTTTCTGTTTCGCCCGATAGCGAAACGCCGGCGTCGTTGACCACGACCCTGGCTCCGTTGGCTGCGAGTTCTTCTGCTATGCCACGCCCGATTCCGCGACCGGCCCCTGTGACTATCGCTACTTTGCCTTCTAACGCACCGTTCATCGTTTTTGGTTCCTCATTTTTTGTCCATAACGGCCCCCACTATCGGGGCAGAAAGAATTTCTATTGCTCACTAATTACTCCCTCTCCCCGGAAACTGTCTCATAACTCCCT
>CAYLWG010000033.1:6073-18650 GCA_964387235.1 uncultured Dehalococcoidales bacterium | reverse complement strand
GAAACAAATTTGATTCGATGAGTCACCTGGTCACGTTGTCGTGTATATCGGGCCGGGTCGGAACCGACCTCATCGGCACCACCCGGTGGACAGGGGTTAGCATCCAGGACATTCTGGCCTCTGTTCAGCCAGCCGAGAACGCACGCTACCTTGATATAGCAAGTGCCGACGGTTTTCACGAGATAGTCGATATTGATTTGATCCGCTCTGATGAACGAATAATGCTGTGTTATGACTGGGATGACCGGCCCCTTCCGATCGACCATGGCTTCCCACTGCGAATATGGATTCCAGATCGTTTTGGCATGAAGCAGCCCCGGTGGATAGAGTCGATTGAGGTTACCGAGGACTATAGAGAAGGCTACTGGGTGAAGCGAGGTTGGGATGAGGTCGCGAGGGTACAGGCCACTTCGGTGATCGACACTGTTGCTGCCGATTCGGTGTATTCAGTCGGAGACCAGGCGTTTGTTCCCGTTGGCGGAATAGCCTTCGCCGGCGCACGGGGGATATCGAAGGTCGAAGTGCGAGTGAATGGTGGCCCGTGGGAAGTGGCACAGTTGAAAAAGCCGTTATCGGGAACCACATGGGTAGTGTGGCGTTACGATTGGCCATTCACGCCGGGCAGGCACAAATTTGAAGTGCGTTGTGCTGAAGGCGATGGGACACCGCAAATTGAGGAGTCGCGGGGCAACCGTCCGTCTGGTGCCAGAGGTGTGCATTCGAAATGGGGCGAGGTTTAGCCTGTCCCGGAGGTAGCGGCTGCTGTAGAAATAGAGGCTTGCGCCGGTGTGCATCCTGAGCCTGACGAAGTGAGGTGGTGAACCGCCCCGGGAAAGTTGGAGACTCTAATCCTTGAGAGGATGGAGCGATGACAAGATCAACGAGGTACCCCGCAGAGGTACGAGAGCGTGCGATGAGGCTGGTGATGGATCACCGAGCCCAGTACACGTCGGAGTGGGCGGCGATCACCTCGATCGCAGCCGAAGTGCGGCATGACAGCTGAGACACTGCGCAAGTGGATACGCCGCGCCCAGGTCGACTCGGGGTCACGCCAGGGCGTGACCTCTGACGAGAGGAATCGGTTCCGTGAGCTTGAGCGTGAGAACCGCGAGCTGCGCCGGGCCAACGAGATCCTCAAGGCCGCATCGGCTTTTTTCGCGCGGGAGCTCGACCCGCGACTGCCGAGATGACCCGTTTCATCGACAACCACAAGAAACGTTTCGGGGTCGAGCCGATCTGCCGTGTATTGCAGTTCGCTCCTTCGACCTACTACGCAGCTCGGCAGCGACCCATCTCGAAGCGACGGATCCGTGACGAGGCGCTGAAGGTGAAGATCCGGCACGTTCATGCCGAACACTTCAACGTCTACGGCGTTCGTAAACTCTGGCATCAGTTACGCCGTGGAGGTATTCCTGTGGCGCGCTGCACGGTGGAGAGGTTGATCCGGGAGTTGGAACTCAAGGGAGTTGTAAGAGGGAAGACAAGGAGAACCACTGTGTCCGATGACACGGTCGAACGGCCAGCTGATCTAGTTGATCGTAACTTCCATGCATCAAAGCCAAACCGGCTCTGGATCGCTGATCTGACCTACGTCCGTACCTGGTCGGGCTTTGCATATGTTGCATTCGTATTCGTAATAGATGTTTTCTCACGCCTTATCGTCGGATGGCATGTGTCGAGTTCTCTGCACAGTAGCATCGCTCTTAATGCACTTGAACAGGCACTCTGGACACGGGATCCTGGCGAGGGGCTTGTGCATTTGCTCACGCCAGTCCTCTGGCACTCGGATCGAGGTGTTGCGACGACCGATTGAATTCACCCAATACCTTTCGATCCGATACACGGAGCAGCTGGCCGCGGCGGGGGCCGTGACTTCTGTCGGGAGCAAAGGTGACTCGTACGACAACGCCATGGCCGAGTCGGTGATCGGTCTGTACAAGACGGAGCTGGTGCGCCGAAAGGGTCCGTGGCGGAACCTCGACGACCTGGAGTTCGCCACGCTGGAATGGGTCGACTGGTTCAACAACCGCCGACTTTTCGGAGCCATCGGGCACGTCCCACCGACAGAGTACGAAGCCGGCCACGTCCTGAGCCAATCGAAGGGCTGCTACAGTTCACCCGTTCCTGCAATGGCAGGGACTCAACAAACAAAGTCTCCATCAAACCCGGGGCGGTTCAGTTGTACAGATGTAGCGCTCTCGGTTTGGGAACAAAGGAAACTTATTCAGATCCCGTTATTCGTCAATTTGGAGAACGAAATAAAACGCCGGGTCAATTCTGAATTGCTTGTATTCCCCGTCAACTCTTTCGGACATACGCTGAGAAACTTGTCTAAGTACTCGCCGCTCAGCTTCATGTGAAGCAGTCCGATATCCATCGCGATCTCGAATAGCCAAAAAACCAATATCGCACAACAGGTCGATATAAAAGTCAACGGAATCTTCTTCAACTCCTGCGGCCCGAACAAGATCGCCAACTCGTGATTCAGTTATCTCCGGTTCAACACCTGCGAACTCGACCAATACTCCTTCAAGTTTTGATTGAGTTGGGTCATCTTCAGATATGACTGAGTTGAAAATCCACGTGGAGTACCTTTTCCGTGCTTCGATCAGATCTTCTTGAGAAACCTTCGTATGACCGCGATTTTGAGCAATTCTGACGGCTTGGCTAGCAAGAAATATTAAGTCTCGCGGGCGTGGGATCGCTGTATTGGTCATGAATTCTTGCGGTGTTATCCCTACAACTTCAGAATCAAAAAATGTGGACCAGACATCCAATTTTGACTCGTTGCTCTGAGCACTCAAGGAATTTATCAATCTGAGTTCAAGCATTCTCACCAACGACGTTGGATCGTCCCAGAACAACCTCAACAACGGTAACTTGTCCTGTTCCGCTGTTTCTGGCTCGACGAATATTAAAATATCGCTTCGCAAGAAAAGTGTCAGTCGAACATTAATTCCTTTCTGAGACTGGTTCTCATGTAACAGGTCTTCGGCAATATCGCGTGACACGCCAAGCAGTCCTTGCAATAGTTCAGAAAGGAGGACTATGTCAGAGTGCTTATTCCAGTCCTCATCTAGATTGTCAATGAGAATAGATACGATTTCACGGTCATGTAATACCTCACCAATGTGACGCCGTAACAAACCAATTCTTTCGTGGTGAAGGAGCTCGCTAATTCGAGCCCGCTGTGCGCTCGCATTTTCAATTTTTGACACCGAGATTAGGCTGGCAATGGCGACGTTCAGGCGATCAGATAGTGGTTTATCCAGAACATCTGCGTTTCCGTCCCAAAATTCCTGGAAGCGTGATTCAGCTTCGGTCGAAGTAGCGTAAGCAGGGCGGGCATCGAGATCCCTCTTAATCGACGTAGCAAGCTCTGTGTAAATCAGGAATTTCCAGAGGCTCTCGATCAGATATCCGCGCTCAGATCTGTTGGACAACTCCTTTAGAATGCGTAAAAGGCCGGCCAGCTCATATCCGACAGGCTTCACGATACAAACGTGATTGCGAGTGTCTTTGCGATAGTAATCTCTTAGCGCAAATAGCGTCGCACTTTTACCAACCCCTCTGCGTCCTACAACCACAGATGTTTGAGTTTCGATTGCCTGTTGGAAAATGCTTGTTTCAAAGAAGTATTCATCGATTGACTTGTGCTCAGTTTCGGCAACCCATTGACCTAATTGGAGATTCCGAATGTCTGGTTTAACAGACCCCGACCGTACGGTCGATCTCCTTCGTCTCCTCCTTTTCGGAGTCTGTTCGTCAAGTACATTCAACCAGTCTGTTGTGATGGACCGTGCTTGTTCTGATGTATCGTGTTCTCGCAGCAGATTTGTGTAGTCAGTTGGCGATTCAAACGGCGCGTGTGCGAGCATTAGCAGTTTTTTTTCAAACCCCAACGCCAGTCCGGCGACGATCGAAGATCGAATGTTGTGCTCGGAAGAATCGCTATGATTCCCGCTTAAAAAGTGGACTATTACTCCATCCGCAACGCGAAGACGATCGACAAACCATCGGATATCTGGCGTCGGGTTCTCAATCGGATTATCAATAAAGCTCTGATCGCCAAACCGAGAGTCCAATAAAGCAATTTCTGTTTGGATTACCGCATCGGTTTGCAATATAGATCGAGCGTAAAAAACAACCGGATCTTCTTCTAACCTTGGTGCGGACCGTGTGGAGTCAGGCAACAGCGAACGATCCAGATCTTTCCATGGAGCGGAGTCTGTAAACGCTGAAGCGAGTTCTTCACTGTTGGTGTATTCCGAATAACCAATTCCGAGTAATCCGAAGAAGTGCTGCTTGAATCTTAGTTCGGCTCCATCAATACCCGGATTTAAGGACACAAACAGTGGTTTGAATTTTGCTATTGCATACCCGAGTTCAAAAGCGACATTTGGATTTGGATAAGTTAAATCACAGGCGAATACTCCAGCGATATCGATAGCATCTGTGATCGATTTCAGCAGCCGGTTGCCTGATATATTCATGTCCGGCCAAGCAACGATTCGTGCTTCACTTATTTCAGAATGCACCTTGTCGATCGCCGTGACAATGCTCTCACCCAGGTCGGCTGGTTGGCCTGGATATGCATAGAAAACACGTGTTCTGGATCGGGTTCGACGAGTTCGTTTGGGCATTTATTGCAGCCTTTATATCAGAATCAGATGTTCCATGTTGCAGTGACGATTGGGATGATGAACTACTGTCTGGTCAATCGGTGAATTTGCGTACTTGACGAAATATTGACGCCATCCTAGAATCCAATGCGTTTCCCAGCTGCACGCGAACAGGCCCCACCCAATCGGATGAGGCCTGCTGCTTTGTGTTCTTGGTGGACGGGGGAGAGTCGGTCTCGCCGGTGAACACGACTTACGGCTTAATGACATCTGGACGAAATATTCCACCAAACGGGAACCACAAGATGTTGCCCATGGGTTTTCCATCTGACCCTAATTTTGTCGGAGAGAGTACAACGATCGATTTCATTAAATCTGCAGTTGCTTTGCCGATTCAACTTTGTCACTTTGACTCGGCGACGGAATTTTAGTCACAGGTTGTAAGTTCAATCCTTCCAGAGCTCACCAAATCCAGTTAAATATCAGATGCATTCATGGCTAGTTGTACCTCTATGGGAACTACAACTAGATGACCGGATCGGTAGTTCCAGACAGAACTGTAGTAGGTTGCTCGGATGCCCGGTTCACCACCGGTTTTGTGTACATCGAGACGAGTAGCAGACCGACCAGTACAAGGTCGTTAAAATAGGTCAGGGGGATCGTGCGGTGACCGAGCATCACCAGCATTATCCCGGCAATCAGCGTGGTGTTCCCGCGCCTGGCGCTGCTGGAGATAAGAGCGACGACCACCCACAAAACGGCCACGTAAAGAACGAACGGGAGCATCAGTGTCAGCCCGAACGCCCAGGTCGCTATCAGCGGTATTGAATCGGCTCGACCGAACGTCATTCCAAGAACCAACAACGAAACGGCACTCGCGATTACGATAGACCGTCGGTCGAGGCGATTCCGCAAAAGTGGCAGAAGCGCCAGGAATGCGACTACTGATAGCCATTCTCCAAGCGCGTACATCCCAGCAGAGCGGATTCCGGTTTCTGCCAGGGCCATCGACCCGAATCCTTTGAAGGAATAGATAGTCAGGTACGACATACCGGTCAACAGCACGAACGCTGTTACCGGAAGTCCCACCCTACGACGGATGGCCAGTATGAACACGCCGGTCAAGACAAGCGTAGAAGCGGCAAAATAACCGGTCGAGAGAAACGGTGCTGACAACCCGAGCATCATGAGCACCCCAATCACCACCACCACGCCAATTGCACCCGCCACTGCAATGTAAACAGGATCGGGTCGCTTCGCCCAGACTCGTACCGCGAGCAACCCCAGTATCAGCAACGCGACCGGGGCAGCAAAGTTGAACAACACGTTGCCGCCGAAAATCAGACCTGTGTAGCCATTTTTTATGACCGACGGAGTGTCTTCAGTGATGAAATACACACCACCGCGGGCGAAAATTCTAAATAACAGCGTTTCAACGAACACGGCCAGTCCCAGTACGATCGCCAGAACCGGAATGGTCCTCGTGCTGGAACTGATGCTCATGCCGCTGATTTGTCGATACGACGCTGTTCAGAATCGACCAGAGCGGCCAGGGCAGCTGCGCCGGTGGCGTAAACCCCACCGGACGTGGCCAGTTCGCCGAGCGCAATGCACAGCTTTGGCACCCAGTTGACGAAGTGCGATTCCATGAATTTATTCAGCGCTCCCGCTGAAATCTCAGAATGCTCCAACCAGTCGTTTTCAGTTGCGTATGCCTGTTTGAGCAGAAGCAAATTAATGAAATCGAGTTCGGTGCCGATAAAGTCTGGTCGTTCACCTACGCCCGCCGCCATCTCGAACCCGAAGGCTTCATAAAACCCGGCCACATCCGCCAGTTTTTCTGTCATGCTAAACGACAGTTTTTCGTAGTCATTTTCATTGGTCCGGCAGAGCCCACCACCCGTGAACAGCCGACTGTATTCGGTAACAAATTCACCGGAGTCGGCGTCGACAATCGCCTGTTTGAACAGGCCGGCACTGCTACGAAGTTTAGTGTCCAGCACTTCTACGGGAGCTTCTGCGACGATGGTCTTCACGAGTTCAACGATTTCTTCATCTGGGAATCGAAACAGCAGTGAAAATATCTTGAACCACGCGGCGCGTTGAACCAGTTCGTCGGTCGGTGTCAGTACGACCATATCCTACCCACCTTCCGTGATGTTTTTGCGTTTCTGACGGTCGCTGATAATTACCACTGCAGGAACGAATATCAGCAGGGCAACGAGGACAATCAAGGCCCCGATCAACCCCCATAGAATTTCGTTTGTCGTATCGATTATCTCGACCCTGGGTTCAGCACCCACCGGTGCCCTGGCAGCAACTTCAATCGTTGGCCCGCCCGACGATGTGGCAGGGACGTTTTCGATCGCCATGTTTACCCAGGCTGAAACCGATTTCTTCCCACTGACATCGTTTTCGTCTCCATCCCACACGGCCAGTGCAACCGGTACTTCAGTCCCCGTCTCGAACTGCGTGTCCTGGATGTCACGGGTCAGTAGTGGACGCGCGATAACCACGCTCCACTTACTGCCGTCCCACTCACCCCAACCCGTCGTATCGACGTGATCCTGCGATTCCAGAGTGCCAAAGCCGGTTGCGGTAAGATCCTCAACCGCCGACGGTTTTTCTGTTGCTGAAATCGGGTTGCCTGCAGCCAGCCCGGTGGTAAATGCCAGTTCCATTGCCTGCGGGTAAAGAGTGACCATCGCCTTCGGGAATATGTCCGCCATGCTAAGCGGGCCTTCCTCGATGACCCGCTGGAAGTCTGCCCTCCAGTGGAAGATGTTCACCTCGGAATCGGCGAATCCCATGCACACGAACGGTTCACCGCCGTCTACCGGGAACTGCAGGGCGACAGAATCCCTGTATTCGTTTATGCCTCCGCCAAGATTCCTGGTGCTATCGTCCCATTCCATCCGGAAGGCAACCCAGGTTCCATTGTGGATCGAGCGGATCCTGATCGTATCTACCGTTGCGTTTATGTTGAACGGCGGTGCGATATTCTGGCCGCTCAATGGCACCTCGGTATCGCGAGCAAGGTCCCAAAGCGAACTGCTGGGATCTCCAATTGGCAATTCCTGGTTGACAAAGACAGATGTCAGGTCGGTCTGTGCAGCGCTGACCATCGATCCCCGGTCCAATGTGACCGACAGGGCGAGCACGAACATCACCGCGACTGCACCGTAGACGATAGTGCGTCCAATTTTCGATCTGTGTAGTGGGTTAGTCATCTGAGAGACATTCCTCGTAAACCGCGTGAATTAGGGTTCGTTCATCCGCTGTACGTTGAAGCGCAAATCGATGTCATCGCGGATATAAATCGGCTCATCGAACGGCATCCTGGTTATCTCCCGACCGTTTTCGTCCCAACCAATTGCCTCCTCATCTCTGACTTCGAAACGCGTGATTATTTCCTGCGTTGTGCCGAACAACCTCAGCAGTCCGTACAGTGTGTCGTCGGGGTTGGCGTAGGTCTCAATAGCCTTTTCGACACCGGGTCCAAACAGCTGTTTGAGGAAGGGCCGTGGTGCCCATCTGGGCGGGAAGTAGTAAAGATTGGGCTCGGTGCCAAACTGTGGGTAGAGAGGCAACGCAACTTTGGCGACGTGCACGAGGTAGTCGAGTGGGTTGTTCGGGTCGGCTTCCTCCGGTGTGTTGATCCAGCCCTGGAGCCTGATTTTGCCGACACAGGCAACCACGCAACGAGACCCGATTCCCTGCTCGATTCGCGGGTAGCAGCCGATGCATTTCTCGCTTATGCCCGTGTTCGGGCGGTACATGGCCTTCTTGTAAGGACAGCCTTGAACACACTTCCGGTAGCCCCTGCACCGTTCCTGGTCTACAAGCACGACACCATCTTCGGGACGCTTGTAAATCGCGTTGCGGGGGCAATTTGCCAGGCAGCCCGGGTACGTGCAGTGGTTGCATGTGCGTTGAAGATAGAACATCCACGGGTCGTGTACTGGAAGCGACGTGCCGTGGTCGAGTTTCCCCGCTGGTGTATCTTCGTAGATATTCGGGTATGCCCAATCATCGTCCGAAGGCATGTGCCCGAGCACTTTTTCGCCGTTGGGGGCCTGTTCGAAGATTGTCTCGCCTTCAAACGTATCGCCGTTCCATTCACCCGGCCCGAGCATATTCAGCAGCTTGATGTCCCAGTGCCGTGGATACCCGCCATAAGGCTTGGTTTCCACGTTGTTCCACCACATTTCCTCCTGGCCCTCGCTGAAAGTCCAGGTGTTTTTGCAGGACATCGTGCAGGTCTGGCAACCGATACAGCGGTTGATGTTGAGCGCGATCGCGAACTGCCTGTCCGGACGCGATTCTGCGTGCGGGTATTCCATTTCACGATTAAGCTGCCAGTTGAAGACTTTCACCATATTTATTCACCCCTCCGTGGAGTGGAGCGCCGACGTGGATACACGCCGGACTGTGCGAGCTTCCGTCTGCTTTTTTCGATAAGCTCACTCACAAAATCAGCACCTTTTATCTTGTAGATCGGGTGTAATCCCATATAGAACGGCTTGCGAAACATCTGGAACAGCATCGAATCGGTGTATCCCATCGTTATGTATTCTTCGACATAGCATCGAGCTGCCTGCATCAGGCCTTCTGTTGGATCGTCGAACGGCACCCGAATCGCTGAAGGGTCAAACGGGTCGTCGATATCCACAGGCTTCTGTGACGGGTGTGAAACAGGCTGACCGTTGTACCAACCCACCGGCTGCCCCACAGGCCTCCCATTGTTCAAATTAGCCAACGATGTTGCCCCCTTCGAGGAACCGCTTCATATCGTCGTTCTCATTACCCGGTGTGAATCCGCTTGTTGCCGGTTCCCATGTGCCTTCGCCCCCACGCCCGCCATCTTCCGCGTGGGTGATCTTCACCATCACCTCTTTCGGGGCGCCAGTCGGTGTGTGAGTGTCGACAGTGAATCCCTTCAAAATCTTGTTTGTGAAAAAATCCTTGTGGGCCAGTGACTCCGTCATCTGGGTCGGCTGCAGCCACGACCGTACAACGCTCTGCTGAGAACCGCTCCGGAACGTGGCGATATAGCCGGTATCGGTCAGTGACGACCCATCGGCATTTTCCCTCTGGGCCTTCTGCGAACGGTGCGTCGCCGCGTGACCGCCGTGGATGATAATCGTCATGTTTTTAGGCAGCGACGGATTGTAGTGAACCCGCACCATCAGCCGGGCAATGGCGGCTAATTCGGGCCGATCTTCATGGCCGATGAACGGCCTGTCCGCCGGATTGGCATCCACCCACACGTAATCACCATCTTTTACGCCAAGCTCTTTGGCATCGTCAGGGTTGATGTCCATTTCCTCTTCACCGACCCACGGGGAACGTGAGTCACGTCGGTACGGATCGCCGAAGTTGCTTGACCAGATTGCGTTCCAGTCGCTAGTGCTCCACGATGAGTGGGTCCTATGCCGGGGTTTGGGTGTGGAAAGATGGAACTTAAGTCCCAGATCCAGCAGCGGGTTTTTAGACTCGAGCATCTCGCTGGTGGTAACGATCTGGTTGTACAACGATTTCCCATCAGTCATATCGCTCGGCAATATTCCGTAGTCTTTCGGCCTGAGCGATTCGAGTGATTCACGGGCCACGATCACTCGAGGCTGGTGCGGAGTCGCCTCGATCGGCTCACGGTGCACAACCAAGTTTTCACCCTGATTAATCCATTCGTCTTCTTCCCGGTACAACTCCATCCGCCCCGTGCGAGTGAAGAACGGCTTGCTCTCCTGGATTTGCTCCCACCCCGGTATCCGCGGATACGTGCGGAACAGGGCAAGAAAGCCCTTATCAGCAGCGATCATTTCGCGGGCATCGTAGCCGCGGAGTGTCGAACTGGCATCGATGATTCGCTGGAGGTAAACCTCGACGTTGTCCTCATCAACAAATTTCCAGTGTCTGGCAAATCTCTCCTCTCCGGTCAGCTTTGTGAGAGCCTTAGCGACAAGTGAATAAACCTCAATATCTTGCCGGGTATTGTGAAGCCGCTTGATCCCGCCACGCGGGTACATCTGGACAAACGGATTCGTGCAAGATGCCGTCATGTCGGGGCGCGAGAATTCGACCCAGGAATCGACCGGGAACACGAAATCTGCATATTCGCAGTTCATGTTCCACTCGTAGTCCTGCACCATCCACATCTCTTGCTTGGGCAGCACGTTTGCAATCTGGTTATAGTGCCATTTGGCAACTCCAAGCAGGTTGGCGTTGGCGGTCCACACGACCTTCGTGGGACTGGGCATGTGGCTCTTTCCGGTGACCACCACTCTGCCCTCTTTTGGCGTGTCGATAATGAGCGGCTTATCGCCGTGATCCCAGAAGTGAACAGATTCGAACACCAGCGACATCCGTTTTTTGATGTCCCGACCGTCCACCGTCGGATCCATCTCCTGGTCGAACGGGTCTTCCCCTATATATGAAGGCAGTCCGTTGAACACAGGAGCCTTGTAGTTCCCTGCGTAGCTACCCACGTTTCCGCCCAACTTGCCGACGTTCCCGGTTAACGTGGCGACCATGTACTGCGCCCGGTTAATCAGGTCGTTGTGGAAGTACATGTTCGAACCCATGCCAGTGAGGAACCCCACGGCTTTTGCGGCAACGATATCGTCTGTCAGCTTGCGAATCGTCTCTTCGGGAATGTCGGTCATCGCCGACGTATTCTCGATCGAGTATTCCTCGGTCAGTTCTATGTACAGGTTGAACGTGGTCCGAACCTTTACTGGCCCTTCGCTGGTTGCCACTTCGCCAGACCAATCGATATTTATATCGGCCAGCGAATAGCCCATGTCAGCAAGGCCTTTTTCAACGTATTCGCCAACAGCCGTTCGTGAGAACCCGATCGGAGTGCCATCGTTCATCATCATCACGGACGAGGTTTTTAGTTCATCGTCCATGGTCTGAACCGGTTTGCCGTGTTCATCGATCCACGTGTCTCCGGGGTCGATAATCTCAATTCCCGGGATGTCCTCGACGCGCAACACCTTCAGGGTGTCGGTACGCACCAGCAATGGGTAATCGGTGAATTTCTTTACGTAATCGTCCTTGTACGTGCCTTCGCGCATGATGAGCGCTGCAATGCCAAGGTTCAGGGCGGAATCGGTTCCGGCCCTGATCTGAACCCAGTAATCAGCTTTTGGTGCAGAAGCACTGTATTCCGGTGAAATGACGACGATCTTGCCATTTCGCTCCATCAGCGACTGCCACCAGATCGGGTCGGCCATTTTGTTTGAAACCAGGTTCAGGCCCGTCATCACGATCAGGTCTGAGTTCCAGAAATCGTTGAATTCCTGGTCGAATGTCTGAGTGCCGTGAACCATCGCATGACCCGGTGGAAGGTCGGTGTGCCATGCGTAGTTGTCGAACCCACGCGTCCCGAGCGATTTTTCAGCACCCTTGCCACGGAGGTGGTCGTCGAGCAGCGAAAGCATGTTGCCAAATCGGTACATGCCGGCCAGGCGCGTTGCACCCAGGAAGGCCATTCCGCCACGGAGCTTGAAAGTGCGGATACCAGCGTAATCACCGTCCGCATCCTTCATCGTGTCAAGCATTTCCTCCGGGTAGCCCTGATCCCTCAACCGTTGGGCGCCAATCTCACCACTGTAGCTTTCAGCGACGTTTTTCATCCCCTGGGCCGCCAGATCAGCGATTTCTTCCCAGCTCAATTCGATCCAGTCATCTTCGCCCCGCTTGAAATACTTACGGTCGGCAGTGCCATCGGCCAGTCGAGGGAACCCATCGTCGGCCCATTGCTTCCAACCCGCTCGCACCACCGGGTGCTTAATTCGTGAATGGCTGTAGACGCGCCGGGAATAGGACAGGCCCTTCAGACAGCCACGGGGGTTCCAGTTGGCAGTGGCATGGTTCCCGTCGAGATCCTGGTAAGAGCCGATGTCGTAAGGTTGTTCGATGCGGGTGATGATGCCGTTCCGCACGGAAGC
>CAYLWG010000033.1:0-6063 GCA_964387235.1 uncultured Dehalococcoidales bacterium | reverse complement strand
ATTGAGTCGACAGTTGTGGGTGTCGTTCGGCGCACATACGAAACTGAAGACCTTATCGACCCGGTGCTGATCACGGTAAATCGATTCCCAGTCTCGGTTTGGGTAAAACGCTAGCGGGTTTTCGATTGCAGCCAGCGTCGATAAGAATCCAAGTCGTGGCGTGGCAATGGCAACCCCAATTGCAGCGGCTGAAGCTCCAGTCAGCTTGAGAAAACTACGTCGCGATAGACCTTCCGGCATTCGAATCTCCATAGAATTCGACAGTTGCCCAGCCCGGCACTGTGTGTTTTCGATTTAGTGGTCTCAATAGTCGCAATAACCCGGAGTTACCACATACATAAACCGTGAGAAACCTGTGAGTACACAGCATATTGTTTCGCAACTGACCTGACCCCCTCAAATGTTCCAGCTGAAAGATCAGCCGCCCTGTTGACCGGCATATTCCTCGATGCGCATCGGGCAGCGGCCGACCCGGCATGTGCGGCAAGGGGCTTCGTTGGGATCATTGACCAGTCTTAAGTTCCGGCCAAAAGGAATCATCCTGGACTGGGTTTTCTGTGGCGTCATGAGCAACGAATCGAGCAACGTGACACCGATCTTATCGGCCGCGAGCACCTCGAAAATCACCAACTGGCCCTCGATGTCCCAGGGCTCTGTGCCGGGCGTAACTGGCGGCCCGACTTTGTAACCCGCCTGCTCCAACTCCCACATAAGCTGCGCCTGCACCTGCCCCGCGGCGTTCATGGCAACCGCCGATCCCCCCGCGTCGAGAATCACCCCTCCGATATCGTCGCCGCCGGAAAAGAGTCTTGATACCTCGTCCTCGACTCCCTGCCCTGCGGTGGCGATCAGAAAGACGGCGCCTTCCGCCCCTTCAAACAGGTGAGGCAAGAACTTCCCTGCCGCGGTAAACCCCGATTCGAAATGAATCCTGCCCCGCGCCGCCGATTCGACGTTCAGAACCCGAGAAATTCCGCGTGGCCTGCTGGTTTTCGATGCAAATTCCGCCGCCTGAAGCACGTCCTGGTCGAGACTGTCACGCGCCTCGCCAGCGGGGCCAAGACACCGCCAGACTTCTTCGGGGTCGAGTTGTATGCCCAGCTCGTGAACTCGGTTGATGCCATGTAATAAACGTGAGGGATTGTCCAGCATGCACTGATTTTCCTTCCCCAGCCCACAGCGCAATTGTAGAGTACCGCTGCGGCATCTTGCGGGTCGGGCCGCTGCCGCACGAGAAATCATCCGATACGCCTCTATGGGGCTGCATTTATGAGCATGACCGAACGGGAGCGGCAACTGGCCGCATTGAACGGCGAAAAGCCCGACCGCATTCCATGGATGCCCCGGCTGGAAATCTGGTACACCGCCATGTATCTAGCCGATACGTTGCCACCCGAATTCGCCGGTATGCGGCTCGGAGAAGTCCAGAAAGCGCTCGGAGTCGGGAAAACCGCCCGGTCGGGCCACGTCTTCACCACTCGGATCAAGGGCGTCGAGATCAACCAGAGGCGCGATGGGCTGAGAACGCGGACCGACTACGTGACCCCGGTCGGGACCGTATCGAGAGTCGAACAACGCACCGAGGAACTCGACGCACAGGGCATCTACCCGCTCGAGGTTGAGCACTTCATCAAGAGCCCGGAAGACTTCGATGCCGTGATGTATATCGTCGAGAACACAGAATACTTCCCTGCTTACGAGCAGTTCATCGACTACGACGAAAGTATTGGCGATGCCGGATTGCCGATGATCTCGGTCGGCGATATCCCGTTCCACCACTTCCTAAACGTGTACTCGGGGTACGAAAAGGGCTATCTCGACCTGTTCGATTACCCTGGCAAGGTCGAACGGCTGCTCGAAACGATGCACCAGTGCCTCAGGGAGAAAATGTGGCCGGTCGCGGCCAATTCGCCGGGTACGTTGTTCCTGCACGGTGCCCATTTTTCATCGCAGACGACCCCGGCCAACTATTTCGAGCAGTACATGCTGCCCTACATGCAGGAATTCGCCGACTACATGCATTCGCACAGCAAGAAGGTGGTTCATCACGCTGACAATGACACGAGCGAGATCATCGACCTGCTGAAGCGTTCGCGCTACGACATGCACGAGTGTTTCGTGACCGCACCGATGGTGCCCATCACTCTCGCCGAGGCGAGAGAGGCCCTTGGCGATGAAATAACGATATTCGGCGGGGTTCCATCGGTGATTCTCGAGGAGAGCGTTTCAGACGAGCAGTTCGAGGAGTACATGCAGGAGATATTCAACGCCGTAGCCCCCGGCGACAGGTTCATTCTTGGTATTGCCGACAATGTGATGCCGACTTCCCTCATGTCGCGGGTCAGGCGGATAGGAGAAATGGTAGAAGAACGGGGTATCTACCCGATTAACGTTTAGCTAGCCAGGCCAGCGCGCACGCGGCATGCCCGCGTGCAACGTGATTTCAACCGGCCAATTCGTGTGAGACTACAAGATGCACCGGGAGTAAACAATGACCGCATTCGAAGAACTCGCCAACATGATCATCACCGGGCAGCACACTGCTGCATCGGAATGGTCTCAGGCCGCCATCGACATAGGTGTTGGGCCTGCAGAGATCATCGACAGGGGGATGATTCCAGGGATGGAGGAGATCGGAAGGCGCTGGAAAGATGGCGAAATTCACATGCCGGAAGTCCTGATTGCAGCCCGGGCGATGAAGGCCTGCATGGCAATCGTTCAGCCTCTACTGGGAAGCTCTGGCGGGCAGTCCAGGGGCTCGGTGGTGATTGGGACTGTGAAAGGCGACCTTCACGATATCGGCAAGAATCTTGTCGTGATGATGCTCGAAGGGGCCGGCTATAGCGTGCACGATCTCGGGAATAACGTTGAGCCAGAGGCGTTTGTCAGAGCGGCGGAAGAGCACGATGCCGACATCGTGGGAATGTCGGCGCTGCTCACGACGACGGTGCCGATGATGGCGGCCACGATACAGGCGCTGAAAGACGCCGAGGTGCGCGGCAAAGTTAAGGTGATGGTCGGGGGAGCACCGGTCAGCCAGGAAATGGCCGACAGCATCGGTGCCGATGGTTACGCGGCAGATGGCGCAACGGCGGTCGATGTAACGGCGAGCCTTGTTTCGTCCCGATGACACGGCGCACACAGAGAGGCGACTAACATGACGATGTCTCACCGCGACAGGGTGCGGAAGGCTCTCAACCACGAGGAGACCGACAGGGTTCCGATCGATTTCGGCGGTGGGCCCGCGACGCAAATTCACCCGACGGCCTATTCCAACCTGCTTGCGCATTTGGGGTTTGAGGAAGAAAACCAGCCGGTCGGCCACCGTGGCGAAGGGCAGGTGGTGGCCCCCAGTGAGAAACTGTTGGAATTCTTCGATATCGACGTCCGTGGCTTTTACACGAGCGGGCCAGATTTATCACAGGGACGATCGATCGATTCGGCCAGCTATATCGACGAGTGGGGCGTTACCTGGGAGAAATCCGACGTTCTTCACCCGTATATAAACGTCCTCGGGCCGCTGCAACACATAGCGGAGCCTGTAGTGGCCGACCTCGATTCAATCCAGTGGCCGGTTCCCGATGACCCGGGCAGGGTTCGCGGGCTGCGCGACCGGGTGAGTGCGGTCAGGGAGCAGACGGACTATGCGATCGTACTGAACCTGCCGAACAGTAGTTTTGCGCTGTCACAGAGAGTGCGCGGTTTTGTCGAGACGCTAGAGGACCTGCTGCTCAACGAGGCGTTTGCGGAGGCGTTGCAGGAACGGATCACTGATGTCATCTGCGGCATCGCGGTGCTTGCGCTGGGGGAAGTCGGCGACCTGATCGACGGCGTGTCGTTCGGCGACGACATGGGCGTGCAAAACCAGTCGTACATGAGCGGCGACCTTTACCGGAAAATGGTCAAGCCGCACCACGCCAGGTTTGTCGAAACGCTGCACAGGCACACCGATGCGAAGGTGATCATGCACAGCGATGGTTCGGTGCGGGAACTGATACCCGACCTGATCGACTGCGGTGTGGACGCGCTCAACCCGGTGCAGGTTAGCGCGACTGGCATGGAACCGGGGCAGCTCAACCGTGATTTCGGGAATGACCTCTGCTTCTGGGGCGGAATCGACACACAGCACGTGCTGCCGTTCGGCACAGCCGATGATGTGGGAAAAGCCGTTAAGGGCCGCAGGAAAGACCTCGGCAAGGGCGGCGGGTACGTGCAGGCATCGGTGCATAACCTCCAGCAAGAGGTACCACCCGAGAACATAGTTGCCATGTTCGAAACGGCACTGGGGCGACGGTAGGCGGAGGTGTCACCAGGACTGGTGATAACTCCGCAGTCTGTTGACCGTCCCGATGATTCTTCGGCAAGCAGTTGCGGACGAATCCCGAATCTGTACCGGCCTCCATCGATCTGTTCTGTCAGAACTCAGTGTCGGGGCAGAGTAGCATCTTCCTTTGTGAAAACAAGAAGATCTCTTCATGTCCTGCCCACACTGCCTGTCCACGTCTGTATCCAAGAGAAAACATCGAACCTCGCTTGGCTATCGGACATTTTTTTTTGTCAAGACTGAGATAGACGTTTCAATGAACAATCCGGTGACCTTGACCCCGAAAACAGTGCCACAGGAAGTGTTAGTTTTCCGGAATGATTCTGGCCTAAAAAGAGAAGGTCATCCCGTGAAGAGATCGAGGTATACGGAAGAGCAGACACCCCTTACCGAATCGGCCATAACCCTGCCCGCGGCAAAAGTGGCGGGACACCCACAGAAAAAGTGCGGGCAGCACCCGGCGGCATCCTTATCTTCCTGTGCATCACTGAACGGACACTTGCGCCGCTCCGGTGTGGGCCTTGACGCTGCCGGACGCTATCTGATATTAGTTCACGCTGTTACCGGTCACGACGCCTGTGATTCACCGTCGACCGCACCGGAATCTCAACTCGCCTGAGTCCGAGGAAGGACAAAAAAATTTGCAACGATGGAACTGGGAGTTGCTGCGGACCGCGGTGCAGCGTGTTATCGATCAGGGTGGCATCGGTCGACCGGCAGCATTGAGACTGACTGTTCACACGCGGGGCGCCGAAGCTGACATCCGGCGGTGCCTGCAGGGGGCCGAGGGTGTGGCGGCAGCCTGGTTCGGCGGTCGACCGGATTCGACGTACTCCGTAGGTGATCCGGGCGACGGATCAGCTGGCGGTCCGGGCATGCCCACAGTTACCGCCCTGAAGTGGACGTCCGGGCAGAACGCCATCCTCAGTGTCAGCGCCGACGCACATGGCCGTGTGGGAGGCAACGTGATGTTGATGGGGTCACGCGGGACTGTGTACCACGAGATTAGCGATTCAGAAAGCCGGTTGGACTAAGTGGCCAGGTACGGAGTTGTCGCTGTTGGCGGCAATCGGACTCACCTCGAGGGTTACGCCCGTTCATTCGCCGCCGACCCCCGCTGTGAATTGATCGCAGTTGCAGACGAACCGGGCCTTCCGGAGTACCGGGAGGGTTTGAACCGACTGCTGGCGAGCGAGTTGGGCGTACCTTACCTGCCGCTCGAACAGGCTCTGGCGCGCGACGATGTTCACATCGTGTGCATGAGTGCCGACATCGAGCGACGAGGGCGGGTAGCCCGTTTGTGTGCCGAGGCCGGTAAGCATATATATCTGGACAAGCCCCTTGCGGGCACTGTTGAAGATGCCCTGGCGATCGCCGATGCTGCCGATGCCGCCAGTGTGGTGAACCAGATGTTCACACAAGTCACGACCAGCTGGGCGAATGCAGCCAGGCAGGCGCTCGACAGCGGCGAGATGGGTGATCTTCTGGCGATCCACTGCGACATGCTCATGGCAAAAGGAAGGCCCGGCACCGTCCCGGTCGGCACCGTGAGGCAGGAGAGGCCTTCCGATGGCAGATTCACTTTTGTGGAGGCCAAGCGGGAGCTCTTCGACATGGGCGTTTACCCGATCTCGCTGATTACCTGGCTGACCGGTCGGCGGGTCAAGACGGTTTACGGCATTACCGGCAACTATTTCTTTAAAGAACACGCATCGCTTGGCATTGAGGACTTCGGAGCG
>CAYLWG010000032.1:0-18676 GCA_964387235.1 uncultured Dehalococcoidales bacterium | reverse complement strand
ACTGCCGAGATTGTCGAGTCCATGCCCCCGCTATAAGCGAGGACGCACTTTTCCCTTGCCATTTTTAAGGTTCGATTCTTTCTTTGTCGGGCTTTATCGGGCGGTTTGGGTTTTGGTTGACCGGAGCCGGTGTCAGTATCGCTGCGTCTTAGCAATCGTGGTTAGTACCCAGACTATTCTCTCGCTAGTTGCCAAAAAAGTCATCTCCGGTGTTATCAAGCGTTTATCTGGGCGTTTATCTGGGCGTGTGGCGTGGCACCTTCCCATATACGGCTACAGGTGGACGCACCCGGACCTGCAGGCGACGTAATCGCCTTGCCTGAGTCATGTTTCGCCGAAAGTGTGTTTGTGTGAATTGCGCCCACCGGAATCACAACTTTCACCCACCTAAACGCAAACGTTGGGGTGTTGGCCTCTTTGTTTTCAGTTTGGCGGAGCCTATCGGGTCACGGTTCAATCTGCGAGGGAGTGAGCCATCTGGCTCGCGACCGTGAGCCTGCTGGACTGCTGCCGGTAGGTAGAAACACGCAATGTGGGGGTACGGCACACCTTCAACACACTTAGGTGCGACCACAGCGCAACTTCAGAGGGTTTCGAGCGACAGATATGAGAATCACATTCCGACGACGACAGTACCGAACGCAGCGGACAGCTGCCAGCACTACTCGCCTTGCAAAGGTATCGACAAAGGTCATGATCGCTGCGAGGTCTGCTCGTTTCATTGAGACGCTCGCCGGGGTGGTCAACAAGAACCCCAGCACCGCAACAGTTGGTGGTGCGCAGGACCGAGACACTGCTGTAGAGCGAACCGTTTTACTGCGCCCGGACGTGGTCGTTATCGACATCGACCTTGGCTACGAACTCGGTGGGATAGACACCGCTTTCGCACTGCGCAAGATATCTCCTACTCTCGGAATCGTGATTGTTTCGCCTTACTCCGACCCGGAGAGGCTGGCGATGATTCCGACTGGACTGGGTCTTGAGTGGTCGTATCTTCTGACCGCCACTGCCCGCACTCCCGAAATTCTTGCCAAGGCAATCCAGGGTGCGTCATGGGGCATTCCCTATATCGATGAACGGATCGACCGTTCCCTGCTGGGTGTGATCGAAAACTCTGTCGATTCGATCCTTGATCGGATCCTCGAAGGCTCCACCAAAGAACGCAGGAGCGCGGCGCTGAAGGCCAGTGGCCAGATGTTCAGGTGGAACGGCAGGGTTCAGACGTTCCGAATCGAAGATGATGCTGAGGTTTCAGGGAATGAAGCGATTCCAGCTTCGACGGAGGTGTAACGATGCGTCGCACACTAATTGGCCTGATAGCCGGAATCGTAATTGGAATCACGCTGTTCAGTATGACCGGGATTGGTCGAGCGGCAGAAGGGGATGCAGGTTCGCAGAATCCGCTCACTTCATGGATTCCTGACATCAAGAAAATTATGAACGATGCCATGCAGGACATCTTCATAACGGCCGGGGCTGAAATTCAGGATCCCGAGATTTCCGCCTTTTACAACAAGCTGACCAGCAACGTTATGACGACCATCGTGGCCGGCACGTACACCGGCCCTGATATCGCATATCCGTTGATTCGTATTGTTACTCCCGGGTACAACACGACTGTTAGCGGTCAGGTGTTTATCTGGGTCGATGCTGTCGATGACCTTGACTCGATCGGGAGTCTGTCGGTTGAAATACTGATCGATGGCGCTACGACTATCACTGCGGTTTACCAGTTTTCGTCTGGCTACTATGAGGCGGTGTGGGACAGCACGACGGTGCCGCCGGGTACCATGCACACTATCCTGGCTACCGCTACGGATTCCGGTGGGACTTCTCAGTCGGTTCTTTCCGTAGTGCTTGTTGAGGAACCTGTTTTTTGACCAGGTGCCACCAGCACCAGAGGCCAGAAGATGATGTGTGACGTATGGCGGATGCAATGTCTGAATTGAAAAAGCGCGGCGCGAACGGAATGTTCGGTCGCGTTTTTTTGATTGCGATAGCCGGGGCCACGGCTGCGTTGTTGGTGGCGACGGTGTATCTGGCGGTTGTTTTCGGGGACGGGGGTGTTAGCCCGACTGCAGGCCTGTCCGAGTACGAAAAACAGGCTATAGAGGTGATATCGATGCAGAACGAGATCACCGGGCGGTGGAATCGTACGGTCGAGGTGTTTAACGATTCGTATGCGACTTCGCAACGCGAGCACTTTGTGTTGTTTAACGCGAGTTTGGATTCTGTGCGGGTTTTGATTAACGATTCGCAGGCCGTGATAAACCGGTGGACGGACATCGAGGTGCCGGACGAGCATGTGAGTTCGTATCAGCTGGGCCTGCAGGCGTTGATGGCTACGCAGGACGGGCTGATTTTGTTCGAGGAGTATTTCCAGAATTCCGTTGAGACGTCTGTTTCTGACCAGATTCTGGCCGAAGAGGCTTCGGCGCAACTGGTTTACGCGGCGGAACTGTGGCAAGCGGCCGCAGATGTGGCTGCTAACGAGGGGTAGCTGCTGGGGGGTGTGTAGGTGGAGCGGATTAGTGAAACCGATTCACTATTTCCCGTTGGCAGCTAGTGTTTTTTCGCACAACTCTCCCTGTAGCGGGCGTAATGCGCGGGAAGCCAAATTCCAAATGAAAAGCCTGCGTGGTTCCGTTTCGCCGCATGCTGCATTCAAGCAAGGACAAATCTTTTTTTTACGATCAGACTACGCAGACTGTTCTTGGTCAGACATTTTGGCATGAAGCGCTGGAGTCGGAACCACATTGAACTCAAGACGCCTCATTTCTTGCCCATCGACAAAAGAGATGATCGAGTACCCCTTGGGTTCGGAAAATTTTAAGCTGTTTATGGTGAATGCCATCATCAACCGCTGAGTCGCTCCGGGTTTGATTCCTGGCGCTCGCCCAACTTCAAATTCCCCTTCGATCTTAAGTAGTTCTTGATGACCGTCCTCGTCCACCATTGTGATGACGATGTTGTGCTTTTCGTTCGTGTGCGCCCATGGGACTGAAATCGCGGTGGCAACAGAGAATGACTGAATATGTGGAAATTTCTGGACGTTTATCCGATCCCAGCCCCCACCCATCATGTGGAGTTTTCCGCCAATTACCTGCGCCAGGTCAGCTAAAATCAGGAATTCTATGTCTATGTTTTGTTCGTCCATTACGCGCCCCCTGGCTCTTGTATGACAATGTATTACATGGTAGTCTCCACAGTGAAGAGAAGTCAATGCCAGTAATATCCGTGTTCTTAATTGACGATGATAATGAAGAAAAATTCTGGTCGCATAAACTCTCAGTGGATCAAATAATTCAAGTGCTTGATGGACCTCACCTGGTTGTACGGAACAAGAAAAATCACCGTGCCAGCTACCTTGTGATCGGGATGGATGATAGTGGGCACTGCATTTCAATCCCTATCGAACCGACATATGAACACGATGTGTGGCGTCCTGTTACCGCGTGGCTGTGCGGGAAGGGCGAGGCGACTTTTCTAAAAAATGCAAAAGGTAAAAAATGATAGATGACATGCGAGCAAATCAGTGGGATTTCGATAATGCCGAACTCCATGAACCTGCGGACAAAGTGAAGCGTGTAATCGTTTCAGTGTCTCTGAGCCGGAAAGACTATGATCGGATCTCAATCCTGGCGAGTGATGCTGGGCGAAAGCTGTCGACGTACATGCGCGAGTGTGCGCTCGCCGATCGCAGCGATGTCGTGCCACCCGTGATTCATACGGCTGGTGGCCCGGATGCAATAGTGTCTGTGGTTTTCACTGCTATGAGTAGTTCTGGCGAAACTTTGGCGCCCGGTCGGGTCGATGCCCCTGATCGAATTACAGTGAAATAAACGAACCAGCCAGGGCTAACGAATCCGTGACAAAAAAAGACCCCGGACGAGTCGGGGTCTTTTTCTTGCTTGAGATGGTAGCTCCGAGGGGAATCGAACCCCTGTCTCGGCCTTGAAAGGGCCGCGTCCTAACCGCTGGACGACGGAGCCGTGCGTATCGTTCTGGAAATAGAATTACTTCTCATCGCCAGTTGATTCGGGCACTGATTATCAGCATACCTCAGGCGGGCTAATACGGCGATTCGTGCGGACTGCCAGATTCGATTTTGTTCTGGATGTTTTGTTCATTGCTGTTGGTTTTTGGCACGGGCGATCGCGATTGACCCTTGTCGGCGATGTCGGCGAATTGCCGTTTCTAACCGAATCGGCCCTGGTGGCACGATAGAGATTCACTGTGAATTGGCCTGTCCTTAGTGGGACTGAATAGGATTCAGAATCTTTCTGCCGAGCGACAACAGTTCATGATGGCAGGCTTGCAACCAACGGAAAGCACCTCCGTTCACTTCGCATCCGAGGGAGATTCTGAATCAAGTTCAGAATGACAATGACGATATTAATGCTGGTATCTGCTGGCCGATTTGACCAACTAATGGCCTTCCAGTCGATCTGTCGGCCCGGTTCGGGGGAGAGCCGTTTGAACCACCGAGCGGTGACTTAGTAGAAGTCCCCGCAACTCTTACTTCGTCGTGCTGGCGGGGCATTCTTTGCTTAGTGGACATGCCTCGCATTGTGGGACGCGTGCTTTACAGATCTGGCGTCCGTGCGTGATGAGCAGCACGTGCATGTCGTACCGATCGTTTTCCGGGATTAGGCTTTCCATGATCGGGTGTGCCTTGTCGGCAGTGATTTTCTGATCGATCAGCCCCAGCCGTTTTGAAACCCGGTGGATGTGCGTGTCGACCGGAAATGCTGGCATTTTCAGTGAGAATGCCATTACGACAGCGGCGGTCTTTGGCCCGACACCCGGCAGCGATGTAAACCAGCTACGTGTTTCTTCCAGCGGCAGGTTGGCGAGAAATTCTAGTTCGAAATGGCCGAGTCGCTTCAGGATTTCGACGAGAATCTTCTGGATTCGTACCGATTTTTGATTTGCAAGCCCACCCCGCCGGATCGCGTCGGCGACCGTGATAGTGTCGGCCTCGATCACTTCGCCCCAAGTCGGCAGTAACTTGCGGAGAGAGTCGTATGCCCTTTCGGCGTTCAGATCAGACGTGTGCTGAGTGAGAACGGTGAATATCAGTTCGTCGAGGGCGACCATTCGGGGTCGCCACACGATTGGACCATAGATGTCATTCAAGCGCTCAAGGACAAGCGTGATAGCGACTACCGGCTTCTTTCGATGCCGTTGAAGTCGTTTGGTGGCCTTCGCTGGCATTTTCTGGCTAGTAACTTCGTGTCTGAACGAATTCAGCGAGGATTAGCAAAGAGTCGAGAGAATCGGACGGCGGTATGCCATCGAGCGATCGCACTGCGGCATCGACGTAATTAGTGGCAACTTTGTGAGTCTGTTCAAGGGCACCGGTACTCTTGATGGCATCGACCGCCTGTGGAATAAGATCGGCCCTGGCTTCTTCGGGTGCGTTGAATAGCCTTTGTATTTCATCGGCGGCACCGTTTTTGGCAGCGATTATCGCCGGGAGCGTGAGAATGCCCTCGCCTAAATCGTGGCCGGCTGGTTTGCCGAGTTCCTCGCTTGTCGAGCGGTAGTCCAGCAGGTCATCGTAAACCTGGTAAGCCATGCCGATGTTGTAGCCATAATTTCGCAGATTTTCGACCGATTCGTCGTCGCCTTCACCCAGAACGGCCCCACTTTCGGCGGCGGTGCAGAACAGCGAAGCTGTCTTGTCGTAAATCCGTTGTGTGTACTCTTCAAGTGGTACGTCTGGCTGCCATGCCGTGTAAATCTCGCTCAGTTCGCCACGGGCCAGCTCAGTAATTGTTTCGGCGAAACGGCGTACCAGGCGGATATTGTCCGTATCGCAGACATACATTGCGGAGGTGGCGAAGATGAAGTCGCCGATAAGCACCGCAACGTTTCGGCCCCAGATTTTACTGGCCGTCTGATGGCCCCGGCGTGTGTCGGCACGGTCGACGGTGTCGTCGTGCACCAGTGTTGCGATGTGCAGCAACTCGACTGCGGTTGCCATCTTGATCGCACGTTCGTCGATGTCGTGTCCCCACAGGCGGGAGGCCAGCAGGGTGAGGGCAGGCCGGACACGTTTTCCCGGAGTGGCGAGAACGTGCCCCAGCTGGGTGTCGAGGTCGTCTCTGTTTCCGAACGGGATTTCGAGGCTGTTCTCAGGCGCTTTGGTCGCGATACTGGCGATCTGGTCGATCACAGTTTGCAGACTGCTGGAGACCGGTTCGTAGATACTTTCCTGTGTGATGGCTTCGACCATGATTTGAACAGCCTGGACCTGTTATTCGCCTGTGAGGCGGCGGTTTTCTTCCTCGACCACCGAATCGTCGAGCTTGCGGAACAGCGGCACTGGATTTTCGATTGGCGAGCCCGGAACGATGTCCCGGCGGGTCCAACCATCAGCAAGTGTGTCGCTTTCGCTAAACAGCATACTGTGAATCTTGTCGGCTGAACCCGGCAGGTACGGGTAGAACAGGGTTCGGAGGGTGGAGATGATGTTCAGTCCTACCCAGAGCGTGGTGCCCGCGGCTGGTTTATCGGTTTTCACAGTCTTCCAGGGCTGCTTTGAATCGACGTAACGGTTGCCGTGCTGGGCGAGCTTCATTGCGGCGCGGAGACCGTCGCGGAACCGGCGAGCTTCGATTGCGGTGGCTGCTTCATCGAGCGCCCTGTTACATGCAGCGAGGGCTTCGGTATCGGTTTCATCGAGTTCGCCCGGTTGCGGCACAGTGTTGTCGAAATTGCGGGTTGTGATGGTGAGTACGCGGTGAACGAAATTCCCGAACGTAGCGACAAGTTCGTTGTTGTTCGCTGCCACGAATCCTTCCCAGGTAAACTCGGAATCGGAGGTTTCTGGCATGATCGACGATAGATAGTAGCGAAGTGAGTCTGGTTCGTAGCGGGAGAGGAAATCCGGGAGCCACACTGCGTGCCCGCGGCTTTTTGAGAAATCGAGACCACCAAGGTTGAGGTATTCGTTTGCCACGACGTCTGTGGGAAGGTTCAGGCCGCCGTATGCGAGTAGGATTGCCGGCCATATGATCGTGTGAAACGGGACGTTGTCTTTGCCTTGAAAGTAGTAGGTTTCGCCATCGGGTTCAACCCACCATCTTTTCCATTCGTCGGGTGTGCCCCGCTGTTCGGCCCAGACACGGGTTGCCGAGAGATAGCCCATTACGGCTTCAAACCAGACGTAGATGCGTTTTGATTCGTAGCCTTCAAGTGGAACCGGAATGCCCCATTCGATGTCGCGGGTAATTGCTCTATCGTGCAGCCCTTCTCGGAGCATGCCAAGGGTTTGATTGCGAACGTTCTGTCGCCAGTCTTCTTTGTTGGACACCCATTCCTTGATCTGATCCTGGAATGCGCCAAGCGTGAAGAACTGGTGGGTTGTGTCTTTGAAAACGGGGGTTGACCCGTCTCGGCGACTTCGGATGTCGATCAGGTCCGAGGCATCGAGGGTCCGCCCGCAGCTTTCACACTGGTCACCTCTTGCGGAGTCGTAACCACAGTGCGGGCATGTCCCTATGACAAATCGGTCGGAGAGGAAGCGTTGTTCCGTTTCTGAAAACGGCATCGACTGGGTAGCTTCGACCAGGTAACCCTTTTCTTTTATCGTAGTAAACAGGTCCTGGACGATCTCCCGATGGCGGTCGGTGTGAGTGTGGGTGTAGATATCGTACGACAACTTAAAATGCTCCAGGCACGATTTCCATATCTCGTGGTATCGACCTGCGATTTCTTCGGGTTTCACGCCTTCTTCGGCGGCTTTCAGTGCGACCGGAGTGCCGTGCATATCGGAGCCAGAAACCATGACCACTTCGTTACCGATGATGCGGTGGAACCGGGCGAAGATGTCGGCGGGGATGTTCATGCCCGCGATGTGGCCCAGATGGGGTTCGCCGTTCACATACGGCCATGCGACGGCGACGAGGATTTTGCGAGGCAAGTGGGGGTTCCGGGTTATTGCTGTTTACTGCGTTGGCTGGGGGGTCACTTATGTAGTGACGTACTGGGATTCATTATAGCCAGAGAGCAACTGGAATCAGGCTAATTAGTGGTTATTCAATGCGTCGTGGCGACTACTTATAGCCGTTAGAAAAACGATTGTTTATCCGTTGTTCAGCGACAGGCGATAGATCCGGTTTTTAGCTGCTCCGGTGAGTTCTACCGCGCGCTCGACGAGGCTGCGGCCCTTGAAGCCCTCGGACTCCAGAAGTCGGAGCGATTCGATGATGCTTTCATCCGAAATTTTCACAGGTGCTTGTTCGCCAGCTCCATGGATGACGATTACGAATTCGCCGCGGGGCTCAGCGAAGTGTGATGCTGCATCGGAGGCGGTGCCACGGAACGTTTCTTCGTAAAGCTTTGTGAGTTCGCGGCATATGACCAGTTGGCGATTGGGGAACACCTGATGAATATCGGTGAGCGTGGCCGAAAGGCGATGTGGTGATTCGTAGATGACGATCGGGCCTGGTTCGTCGGCGACGTCTTTGAGAGTCGAGATTCGACCGGCTTGCTTGCGAGGCAGGAAACCCAGGAACAGATACCTTGTGAATGCCCAGCCTGTTACGGAGAGGGCTGCGCTGACTGCGGAGGGCCCTGGCAGGGGGACAACGTTGTGTCCGGCCGCCAGTGCTTCACTGACGAGCGCAGAGCCGGGGTCGCTTATGCCGGGGGTTCCAGCATCGGTAACCAGTGCCATGTCGCCAGAATCGAGTTTTTCGACGATGTTTTTCAGGCGGTCAGGTGTTGTGTGTTCGTGAAGGCTTTCGAGCCGTGGCGATGCGCCGATGTGGCTCAGTAGTTTTCGTGTGACACGGGTGTCTTCTGCGGCAATGATCGGAACGGTCGAGAGGATTTCTACAGCACGCAGTGTCAGGTCGGAGAGGTTTCCGATGGGGGTTGCGACAACGTACAGGGTAGACATCACTCGTTTCTCTTGAGGCTCTTGGGGCTTCTGGGCTCTGGCCGCGCTGGATTAGGAGTGCGCCGCTTCGAGGATTTTATCGATGGCGGCGTCGTGCTGCTCGTCGGCATGATACGAACTGCGCACCAGCGGCCCAGAGGCTACGTGTTTGAAACCCATTTCAAGGCCGGCCTGTTCGAGTTCCTTGAACTCTTCGGGACGGTAGAACCGGATTATCGGATGATGCCGTTTAGACGGACGCAGGTACTGGCCGATTGTAAGAAGGTCGCAATCGACCGAGCGGAGGTCGGCCATCGTTTCAAGGAGTTCCGGTTTCGTTTCGCCCAGCCCGACCATCATCCCGGATTTAGATGGCATGTACGGGTTGATCTCTTTTACTCGTTTTAGCAGTTCGAGCGACAGGTCGTAGTTGCCACGCGGGCGAACTTTTCTGAATACACGGCGTGTAGTTTCGATATTGTGGTTCAGTACGTGTGGCCCTGCTTTCACGACCCGCTGAAGTGCTTCGTAATCGCCTTCGAAATCGGGAATTAACACTTCGATCTTGCAGTTGGGCGTTACTCGTTTCACTTGCTTGATGGTCTGCTCGAAAATGCCGGAGCCGTAGTCGGGCAGGTCGTCGCGGTCGACCGAGGTGATGACGGTGTAGTTGAGCCCCATCTGTTTTACGGTACTGGCGACTCGGAAGGGTTCAGCGAGATCGACTGTGTTAGGCCAACCTGTTTTTACGTTGCAGTATGAGCAGGCACGTGTGCAGGTATCGCCGAGGATCATAAAAGTTGCAGTGCCGCGATCCCAGCATTCGCCGATGTTAGGGCAGGCTGCTTCTTCGCAGACTGTGTTCAACCCGGCTCCCTTGATCTTCTTGCGAATTTCAAGGAAATTTTCGCCACCCGGAGCCCTGACCTTGAACCAGTCGGGCAATCTTCGTTCGGCTGTCAGGGAGCCGGGTTTTTCTGATTTTGAGACCAACGGGTGCGCTTCGATTCGAATCAGGTGATTTTGGGGTTCACGTCGTTGTAGTGGGTACAACGGACTGTAGAGGGGTTCAGAATAGCAGACAGCACAATTTTTTCAGGGCGTTGAGGGCTGACTCAGGCGACCCGTTATTCATCGGTATTTGAGGTTCGATTTTCTGCATGGCGAAACGAAGGCACAGGAAGCGTTACACGGGCCCGGATCTGACCGAGCATGTTGATCTTAATCCCGGTGACCGGTTTGAGATTTCTCTACTCGGTATCAATGATGGCGGCGATGCGACAGCCGATATCGACGGTGCGCCGATAGTGGTTGCGGGCGGCCTGCCCGGTGAAGTGGTGATCGCCGAAGTGCTGAAACGGTTTCCCGAACGGATTGCGGCAAAGGTTGTTCAGGTGCTTAAACCTGCAGCCGAGCGTATTGAGCCCGAATGCCAGTATTTCCTGACATGTAGCGGGTGTCAGTGGCAGCACGTTTCGTACGGTCACCAACTTGAACTGAAGCGAAATCGGGTTCAACTCGAGATCAACAAGTACGAGAGTCTTTCACATGTAGAAGTTGATGCCACCGTTGAGAGCGCGAAGAGGCTCGGATATCGGAATCATGGTCGTTTCACGATCGGCAAGCGAGATGATGCGGGGCAGGTTGGCTATGTAAATGCCGTGACCCGCAGATTTTTACGGGTTGAAGAGTGCCTGTTAATGGACGGGCCGATTAACGACACTCTGAAGCTTGTACAGGATCGCATGGACGGCCAGACCCAGTTGTCGATCAGGGTTGGGTCAAACACGGGATCGATGCTGGTTCAGCCACGGATGAACATTTCCGGGCTTGGCGTTGTTACTGGCGAACAGCATTACGAGGAAGAAGTCAGGGGTTCTCGTTTCAGGGTTGCCGCTTCATCGTTTTTCCAGGTGAATACGGCGCAGCTTTCACGAGCGGTTGACGAGGTGCGTGAGTTGCTCGATCTTAGCGGCAGCGAAGATATGATCGACGCTTACTGCGGTGTTGGTGTGTTTGCTGTTTTACTGGCACCGTACGTTCGGAGTGTGGTTGGGATCGAAGAATCTGCATCAGCGATTGAGGATGCAAAACTTAATTCTAAGGACGTCGATAACGTCGAGTTTGTAGAAGGAAAGACCGAGGCGGTACTCGGGGACTGGCCCGACGTTGGGGCTGCTGGAGTGAGCCGGGTTGTGGATGTGTTGGTGCTTGACCCTCCGAGGGTCGGGTGTCATCCCGATGTACTGGAATCGGTCAAGAAGCTGAAGCCAAAAAAGGTGCTTATGGTTTCTTGCGAACCGGCAGCTATGGCGCGGGACCTTGATTTGCTGTGCAACGATGGCGTTTACCGGTTGGAGGTGGTTCGCCCGGTTGATATGTTTCCGCAGACACGTCATGTCGAGGCGATCAGCTTATTGACTCTCAAGGATCAGACGACTTGAAGGGTTCTATCGTTCATCGAACGTTGATACTTGCCAGCAAGTCGCCGCGCAGGGCGGAGATACTTGGTGACGCGGGTATCGAGGTCAAAATTATTTCGGCCGATATCGATGAGGAGTCTTTTTTTTCTGCCCAAGAAAGTTCATCGAAACGCCAGAGTATTAGCGATGCTGTTCAGCGTTTGGCACTGGAGAAAGCCAGATCGGTTGCTGCATTCAACCCTGACGATTTTGTTCTCGGTGCGGATACGGTTGTTGCACTGGACGGACGTGTGTTTGGTAAGCCGGGGTCGCCGGATGATGCTGCCGATATGTTGCGGCAGTTAAGCGGTCGGTCGCATGATGTGATTACCGGGGTGGCTGTTGTTGGGCCTGATGGAGAATTTAAAACAAACTTTGTTAGTACTTCGGTTTTATTTCGCAGTCTTGGTGACGATGAGATTGCCGATTATGTTGCGTCGGGGCAGCCGTTCGATAAGGCGGGTGGGTACGGAATTCAGGATAGTTTTTTCGCGCCCGTGAGCAGTTACGATGATTGCTACCTGAATGTTGTGGGGCTTCCTATGTGCGCTACGAGCGAGTTGCTAGAAAATACAGGGCTTATACCCGGTGAAATCGCATGCCTTGGGCATGCGCGTCACGATAATTCTGTGGCGAAGGTCACGAGATGAATTTTTTCGGCATAGGCGGCCTTGAATTCCTGCTTCTCGGGGCTGTAGCACTATTTGTGCTGGGCCCCAAAAGGTTGCTCGAGGGTATCCGTGAAGGCCGCAAGATTTATTCCGCACTGAAACGGCAACGGGATGAGCTTGAGTCGATTATTACCGAGGCGATAGATCTCGAAGAATTTAAAAAACAGATCGACAGTGATGGTTTGGTTGAAGATGTAAAGGCGTTGCGAGAAGAGCTGGCGCTCGATCAGATTGCAGATGACATAAAAAACGCAACTGATATCAATATCGGGTCGGTTTCCAGAAGTCGGCAGCTGAGTCGCCCACCGGTAAAAGCTGACGATGATGTACGGGCTGCGATACCGGACTTGAAGCTGACAGAACCACCGACTGGGGACGAAGCGAGTGGCTCTCAGCCTGATGAGCCTGACGTCCCAGATGTGCCTGAAGTCCCTGATGAGGCGAAGTCGTGAGAGACAACGCCATGTCGGTGCTGGAGCATTTGGGTGAGTTGAAAAGGCGATTGACCCGCTGGGCGATTGTGACGGTTGTTCTCACCGGGATTGCATTAGCGAACTACCAGCGTATTTTCGAGCTGTTCACCTTGCAGACGAAACAGCTGATTGAAGATGCCGGGGGCGAGATTATTCAGCTCGGGCTTACTGATGCCTGGGTCGCTACTGCCAAGCTGGCGATCATGGCTGCCCTGTCGCTATCGATGCCATATTTCCTCTGGGAAATGGTGATGTTTTTCAAGCCCGGAATGAAGCCGAGTGAGCGCAAATACGTTTATTTACTGGTACCAGGCGCCGTTGTGATGTTCGTGATCGGTGCGACGTTCGGTTACTTAGTTTTGATACCGCGACTTTTCGAATTCATGTTGCAGTTCCAGGGCGAGATTGCAGTTCCGCAGATTACTGCCGCGAACGTGGTTTCGCTGATGACCAGCATAGTTTTCTGGCTGGGGATAATTTTCGAGATTCCGATCATAATGTTTCTGCTGGCAAAGATCGGGTTGATTAATTCGCGCTGGCTGAAGACCAAACGCCGCTGGATGATCCTGATCGCGTTCGTGTTCGGTGCCATCGTGACGCCAACCGACCCGGTATCGCAGGTGATCGTGGCACTTCCGGTGATGCTTCTGTTCGAGATCGGGATGCTGCTGGTGAAGCTGGTGGAGCGCGGTCAGCCGAAGACGGACGCTTAGACCAGTACCAATCAGAGGAACCGAGCCGGGCTGACGAGATTCGTACAGCGGTTTACGAATCGGATGCGGCGGGTGCCGACTAAGAAGACTTGGATTCGGTGCTATCGTCGCCGGACTTATCGTCTGAGTCGGGGCTATCGGTCTTGCCGCCGATTGCCGACTTGAACTCGTTGATTGCCTGCCCCATTCCCTTGCCGACCTGCGGCAGTTTTCCGACCCCGAAAAGGAGCAGGACGATGACGAGGACTATGACAACTTGAAGTGGGCCAATTTGTGAGAACACAGAAAAAGCTCCGAATTGCCCCATTATGCTGTCTGGGGCCTGTTTAACTGGACTGAGATCCAACTGCAAGTATACGCCGCGACGAATCGAACGCTACCGAACCGGCGTGATGTTGTGAACGGGATTTTTAACGGTGCGAATGGGGGCAGGCGGCTACCCGAGATAACGCCAGACTCCAACGACCCTGCTTAGTACTTCTACATCGCCAGAACTGAACATCATCGCTTTCATCTGGGGATTCGCTGGCTCAAGCCGGGTCCGCGAGCCTTCGGCGTAGTAGTGCTTGAGAGTCGTCGTGTTGTCGGATTTGATTCTTACGGCGGCCATTTGGCCGTTCCGCACAGTGGAGGTCTGTTCCATGATTACGAGGTCGCCATCGGAGATGAGGGCGTCGATCATCGATTCACCGCGCACTTTTAGCGCATACAGGCCATCGCCCGGGCCAACTATTGCCTGAGGTAGGTCGATAAGTTCCTGCCCGGTCAGGTCAGACCATGTGTCGTTCTCGGGCATCGGAAACGGGGAACCTGCGGCGATAGAGCCGAGCAGTGGGACCGCCACTGTGTCGATACCTGCCGGTCCGCCAGAAGACCCACTTTTATTCCCTGAAAGTTTAAGGCCGCGCGAGACTTCGGAATCGCGGCTCAGGGCACCGCTGTCCTTCAGGCGGTCAAGGTTGTACGAGACTACCGAGGTCGAGCTGATGTCGCAGCCTCTCTGTATGTCGCGAACGGTCGGCGGGTAATCGTGTTCCTCAATGAACTCCTCAATGAACGACAGGATCGACTGCTGGCGTTCCGAGAGCGTTTTCATTTTGTTGCCTTTTTTGCTGGGCCGCTAACGGCCATCTAGATCATCTGGTGTTTGGATTATATCCGCACGAATGTTCGGAAATTATCAGTGCCCACTCTGAAATGTCAATAAAAGGTGGCACTGATTACGATCATAAGTTCGAGTTTGCCAGTTGAAGCATGGTGAAATAGGGGCCGGGCGCGACGGGATTTGGGAAATTCTAGAGTTTTGAAATTACGGGCAGGTACGTCGCCATCTGCCACGTCAATTCGGTGCGGGATCTACTACTGGTTCTGGTTCAGGGAGCCCCGTGAAGAGATTGACATGGCACACCGTCTTTATTTCCATCCAGGCGGTGAGGGTCGTCGCCGGGTCCGCCCGCCGCGATGAAAAACGCATTTGCCGACGCCCAGTCTTCGAAGTCTCCACAGTCTTTATCGGGGCCAAACGGGTCGAATCCCGAGATATTTGTCACCGTCGCTGTTGGTATCTGTGTCGTTTCTGGAGCAGTAGGTGTTGCCGTGGGGGTGGTGGCGGCTGATGTGGCCTGAGGGATTAGTGGTAGTGGTGTGGGAGTGGGCGTTGCCGCAGGAGCCGGTGTGTGCGCTGGCACTGCGGTTTGGGTCGCAGGTTGAGCTGGTTCTGGAACCGATGTTGCGGTTGGTTCAGTGGGCGTGACTGGAACGAGGGTTTCGGTTGGTACTGGCTGTATGGATTGAGTTGGGAAGGGTGTCGGCATTTGCGTTGGCGTCGTATCGGGGGGGATTGCGATCACTTCTGTTGTGGCGATCACCGGGAGCGGCTGTTTGACTGGCGGTATCACGTTTGCACCGGAATCGCTGGAAGCACCAGAAGCCACCTTGCCCTCTCTGGGCGTGGGGGGCGCGGGCGTCGGGGTGGTGATCGTTTCGTTGGCGCTGCCTTGCCCTGGCACTTCACCTGGCACTTCAATAGTGGGGGTCGGAGTGGCAGTAACGATGACGATGACCGTTGCGTAGATCACGATCGGCGTTGGTGCAACAGTCGTGATGGTGGCCGCAGCCGGTTGTGTCGTGGGGGCAGCGGCCAGTGGTGCCAGATCGGTTCCGCAGGCCGTTAGCGCGGTGAGTACCAGCAGGATGATTGCAGCACCAGCCCAATGGCCTCGAGGCCCTCGAGGCCATTTAGTGCCTTTAGTGATTATGCCCCGAGTGATCATTTTGCGCGTCGTGCGCGTCGTGCGGGCCAGGTTCGTGATTATGGGCCGTATCAAGGTTTGGACCACTGGGATGAACCGGATGGCTATCGCCGAACGAGATGCCTTCAAGCTGTCCGGGAGGGCCTGCGATTTTTTCGGCCTGACCGAATGCGACGTAGTGCGGGGCTTCGCCTTCGAAGACGAGATAAGCCGACTGTTCGGTCGATAATGATTCATGGCCGCCGAACCATACGACGACTGGGCCGTTCACCATCTGAACTGGGCCCTCTTTTGCGGGTCTTTTAACGTCCTCGTCTATTTTTCCGGTGCCAGCAGGGCCGATTCCCCACCGGACGACACCCTGAAATTCGCCCGGGACGACGAAGCGCCAGCGAGGCAGTAATCCGTTCCAGGGCGCGACTTCGACGGCTACGCGGTCTTCAACACCTTCGAAAGGGTGGTGAATGCGCCAGTTGTACTGGGTATCGTCGGACTGCGATGACGGGCCGGGCCGATGGGTTTCGGCGGCGTGGTCGTGCCCCGCGTGATCGCCGGGATGATCAGGAGATTGATCTGGGGATTGATCTATACCCGGGGTCAAAGGTCGGTTACCGGGTTAGCTGGAAATCTTGTTGTACTGCTTGGAGAGGCGGGATTTCTTGCGGGCGGCAGTATTGCGGTGCAAGACGCCTTTGGTTACAGCCTTATCGAGGGCAGAAACGGCGTTCTTCAGTGCTTCATCGGAAGCTTCGCTCTTTGTGCCTTCGGATATAGCTTCGACTGCGGTTTTCACCCGGCTGCGAGTGAACGATCGGGTCGACCGGTTTCGGTCTGCTTTGCGTTGCTGAGCGCGATGAGTCTTGGCGGCGGGCATTTATATTCCTTGGTTAGTGCCACTGTGGGCGTGAGAGTGGTGCGCCCAATATGGTGCGCGATTGCTTGAAATTTCGAAACGTTATGAAGATGAACTACTCGACTCGCGTGGTTCGTTTTCGTGAGAACTATGTGCTTCGGTTACCCGGAAGACGCTTTCTACGCCCGGGATAGTTTCCACGCGGGAGAAGAGCCTGCTTAATTGCTCTACCCCCGTAGTGTACACCGTGAGGGACACTGTACAGGCATTGGTTTTTTCATCTTCTTCTGATGTGAGCGAATGGATATTGACGTTTTCCGAGGAGACCACGTTCGTGATATCGCGAATCAGGCCAACGCGGTCGAACGCCTTTATCTGCAGTCTCGACGCATACGTCGTTTCATAGTGACCCCACGCTACGGGAATGTGGCGCTCGGGGTCTTTGGCGTCTCTCAGAATAGGGCAGCTGCGCCGGTGTACTGTCACGCCACGACCACGGGTCAGATAGCCATTGATTTCGTCTCCATATACCGGGCTACAGCATTTAGCTATGCGCGTTAGAAGACCGGATTCGCCCATCACGACAAGGCCCTTTGTTTGATCGGTCGGTGGTTTGCCAGGTGTGAGTTCCGGGCTGAAGACCTTATCGGGTTCCGGGTTAAGGGTTTCGGCGACTCTGGAGATGGAAATCTGGCCGACTCCAAGCGCTTCGGCGAGATCGTTAAGGCTTTCATAGTCCATAGTCGCTACGATCTCTTTTTCCGAGTAGCTCAGCCCAAGGCGGCGCAGTTCTTTTCTGAGCAGGTCTTTGCCGCGCCGGATGTTGCTCTGGCGTTCCTGCTTCTTGAACCACTGTTTTACTTTGGTCTGGGCACTTCCGGTCACTATGTAGCCGAGATCGGAGTTTAGCCAGTCGAGGCTAGGGCCGCGTTCAATCCTTGCTTTACGAATTTCTACGACATCTCCGTTTTGGAGCGGAGTGTTGAGGGCGGTGAGTTTGCCGTTTACGACTGCGCCGACTGTGTTGTGACCGAGATCGGTATGGATGCGGTACGCGAAGTCGATTGGCGTTGCGCCGGCCGGTAGGTCTTTGACATCGCCCTTGGGTGTGTAGACAAATACCTGATCCTGCAGAATATCGGTGCGGACTGTTGCGAGGTATTCGTCGTCGCCTGAAAGTTCCCGCTGCCAGTCGACAAGCTGGCGGAGCCACGACATTTTCTGCTCGAAGTTGTCGATTTTGGGGGAGCCGTCTCCGTCTTCCTTGTACATCCAGTGTGATGCGACGCCTTCTTCGGCTATTGCGTGCATGTCCTGGGTGCGAATTTGCACTTCAATGGGAAAGTTGCCTGGCCCGCGTACCGATGTATGTAACGACTGGTACATATTTTCTTTCGGGCTGGCGATGTAGTCGTCGAACTGGCCGGGTACGGGGCGCCATTTTGAATGCACTACACCAAGTGCCGCATAACAATCGCCGACCGTTTCAGCGATAACCCGGATCGCTATCAGGTCATAGATTTCGTCGAATTTGCGGCCTAAGCGCTCGTATCGCTGCAACTTGCTGTAGGTGCTGAAGAGATGCTTGACCCGGCCATCGACCGAGCAGTTGAGCCCGGCCTTCTGGAGTGGTTTCTGGATAGCTTTTATGGCGGCTTCTGTGTATATCTCGCGCTCGGCCCGTTTTCTGTTTATCAGGCGGGAAATCGACTTGTACTGCCGTGGCATGAGATAGCGGAAGGCTTCATCTTCAAGCTGCCATTTGATTTCGTTCATCCCAAGCCTGTGGGCAAGTGGTGAATAGATTTCGAGCGTTTCTCGCGAAATTCGCTGCTGTTTGGGCACTGGCAGGTGTTTGAGTGTCTGCATGTTGTGCAGCCGGTCGGACAGCTTTATCAGGATGACTCGCACGTCTTCGGCCATGGCGACGAGCATTTTGCGGAGCGATGCTGCGCGGGTTGCTTCCGGGGTCGAGGCCTGCCGGAGCATCGCGCTGTTTTCGGATACCAGATCGAGGCGTTTCAGTTTTGTGACGCCATCTACAAGTTTTGCGACATCATGCCCGAAGCCAGCTTCAAGTTCCTCGAAGGTCACTCCGCAGTCTTCCATCACGTCGTGCAGCAAAGCTGCCTGGATGGTGGTGGTATCAAGCCGCATATCGGCCAGCCGTAGCGCGGTGGCTATCGGGTGCTCGATGTACGGTTCACCAGAATCGCGCCGCTGGCCGCGGTGCGATTCGATTGCGAAGTTCAGGGCATCTTCGACGGCTTCGGCCCGATCCACAGGCAGGTAAGCGCCAATCGTTTTGAGAAGCGTTTTAGACGAACCGCTCTGTTGGCTTATAGTCATGGACGATTGGCGT
>CAYLWG010000031.1:0-18701 GCA_964387235.1 uncultured Dehalococcoidales bacterium | reverse complement strand
ATGAAGATCTTCGATGGTCCTGCGATTAACCTCCGGACACTCTCCTGGGGCTTGCCGCAGAACGAACACGAATAAGCGTCGCCAGACCCGTTTGAGGATCCGTCGTCACCACCATTTGTTTGATCAGTCGTCATTGTTTACATACCTGGCCGGTTGGGCCTAATGGGCCGATTGGGTTTGCTGGAAAATTAGCTAACCCGAACGATCTACAGGAGCTTACTTGGAAGCCGATTTGTCTGGATACAGTACTTCGTCGATAAGCCCGTATTCAGCTGCCTGTTCTGCATTCAACCAGAAATCCCGGTCGGAATCACGAGCGATACGCTCATAAGACTGACCCGTATGGTCAGCGATGATCTGACGCAACCGGTCCTGAATTCGCAGGGTCTCCCTTGCGTGAATCTCGATATCCGATGCCTGTCCCTGCGTCCCGCTCAGTGGCTGGTGCATGTGAATTGTTGAGTTCGGCATTGCGTGCCTTTTGCCCGCGGCCCCCGCTGTAAGCAGCACGGTTCCCATGCTGGCGCACAGTCCGATGGAGAAAGTTGCGACATCACATGGGACGAACTGCATGGTGTCGTAAATGGCCATCCCCGAGTACACCTCGCCACCGGGCGAGTTGATGTACAGGTTGATGTCTTTTTCCGAATTTTCCCGTGCGAGGAACAGAAGTTGTGCCACGATCAGGTTGGCGATTTGGGCGTTGATGGGTGTGCCAAGAAAGATGATCCGCTCTTTCAGGAGCAGTGAGTAAATATCGTAAGCCCGTTCACCACGCGCACCGGTCTCAATAACCATTGGGACGATGCTTTCGGGTAGATGCAGCATTGAACTTTCCTTACCTTTTGGATTTTCTGGATTTCCGGGGCTCATGGATGGTCCGGTTTCAATTTTTAGTGGGTCTGTGCCAGGAACTATTATTTTCGAACTCATTACCGATGCCCCTGGCAGCTTATTTTTCAATTTTGGTGTCCCTGCGAGGGGTCTTGACCCTTGCAGTACCAGTTGTTTTTGTTGTGACAGACGTTTTGTCTGCTACGGGTTTTTCAGCCTTTTTGCTTTTCGATTTCTTTATCGTCAGCTTTTCGGCGGCCCCCGGTTTATGTGTTAGCTCAATTACCTGGTCCATGGCCGAGCGACGGCGCAGTATTCGTCGTACAGCATCCCGCGTATCGTCGGTTTCCAGGTCTTCATTTGCGTACTGAGGCGATTCTTGCATAATCGCGATTTCGGCTGCGATTTCTTCGTCGGTTACAGCTGGGTCTTGCGATTCAACCAGTGTGTCGACGACCAGCGAACGCTTTAGCCGAAGTTCGGCGGAATCTTTTGCTTCAGAAACAATTTCCTCGTTAGATTTTCCGATCCCCTGTAAATATTGCTGAAAATCAATGTTGTACTGAGCCAGCTGTCGTTGCTGATCTTCCAGCACATGTTCTGCCTCATGGTCGACGATCATTGGCGAGATAACGAACTCGGCGCTCTCAACCAGTGCATCGACAATCTTCTCTTCTAATGATCTTCGCAGAACGTCTTTAGCTTGCGCTTCGAGGTTTTCACTAATTCGGGTACGCAAGTCCGCAACTGTCTTGAAGTTTTCACCCAGTGAAGCCGCCAGGTCGTCGGTAAGTTCTGGAAGCTCTTTTTTCTTCACTGCCGATACATCAACGGTAAATTGGGCAGTGTTGCCAGCAAATTTTTCGTTCGGATAATCGTCGGGAACCGGCAATTCAAATTCCTTTGATGCACCTTCCTTAATACCCTTCAATTTCTCGGCAAACCCTGGCACCGGGTTCTCGTTATCAGTTTCTACTAGATAGTCCTGGCTCTCTACGTTAGTGAACTCTTCACCGTTAACCAGTCCTTTTGCCGATATCGTCAGCATGTCGCCCATTTTGGAAGCCCGGCTAACCGGTTCCCATATTGCCTGCGATTCCCGTATCTGCTCGATCTGCTCTTTCACCCGCTCGTCTGTTACTTCTTCAATCTGGTCGCCGAATACGAGCTGTTTGTAATTCCCAAGTGTGGCTTCGGGTGGAAGTGCCACGATGGCATCGATCTTCACAATGGGTTCGCGCTCGATGACATCGACGCGCGGCGGTGTGTGAGTGCCAGCGATGCCAGATTCCTCGATAGCGACGCCGACAGCTTCGGGAACAAGGGTTTCGATTGCCTCGTCAAACAGGTAGTCGCGTCCGACGAACTGTTCGACAATTCGCCGGGGGGCCTTGCCTTTTCGAAAACCAGGGATGCTTACGCGCACAGACACTTTCTGGTGAGCTCGCTGGAGATGACGCTCCACACGATCTTCTTCTACTTCGATATGGAGGACGGCCTGACCATTTTCCGCGTCGTCGCGAGTGACTTTCAACGGGTACTCCGAAACACTCAGCCGGGTTCACGGACGTGCCGTGCATTGCCGTGAATTAAAGGAGCGCCTCGAGGCGCTCCTTGGTTGGGAACAGTTTCGATTGTAACTCAGAGATGCAATTTCGGGCCGTCGATTTTCAGGTGTGCCACACGCTTACGTGGCACTAGGTTTTCGGCATCACCACCCGAATGTGTAACTCTTCTATCTGTTCCTTCGTTATTGATGATGGAGCTTCGAACAGCGGATCGTATGCCGACTGAGTTTTTGGGAACGCAATGACTTCGCGAATCGCCGATTCCCCGGCGAGCATGGCTACCAGCCGGTCGAGGCCAAGACCCATCCCGCCGTGCGGGGGTGCGCCATATGTGAACGCGGTCAGGAGTTGACCGAATCGTTCGTTTATTTCGTCTTCGCTGTAGCCAATAACGCCAAACACTCTGGTCTGAATATCTCTGTCGTGGATGCGGATGCTTCCCGAGCCCATCTCGGTACCGTTGCAAACAAGGTCGTACAGATCGGCATGCACTTTGCCGGGGTCGGTATCGAGATACTTCATGTGTTCCTTTTTTGGTGAAGAAAACACATGGTGTGCCGGTTCCCATTTTTCGAGATCGTCGTCCCATTCGAACAGCGGGAAGTCGTAGACCCACGCGAATGAAAAGTTCTTGCTGTCGATTAGTTCCAGCCGACGCGCCATTTCATTGCGGAGGTTCGAGAGGACTGTATTAACAAGTTTTGCGGTGCCTGCCACTATCAGCATCAGGTCGCCCGGTTTTGCGCCCATTTCGTTTGCGAACCGCTTGACGATATCGACGGAGAGAAACTTTTTGAGCGGTGATTTGATGTGGTCGGCCTCAAGCGAGTCGATCGATTCCGCACTTTCGTCGAGTGCGATAAAGACAAGGCCCTGCGCACCGCTTGATTTCGCGAAGTCGGTGAGTCGGTCGGTGTCGCGACGACCGTAGCCAGCGCAACCGGGTGCAGCGAAACCCCTGATAACTCCGCCAGAACTTGCGACTGCCTGGAAGACACGGGCATCGGAACTGGCTGCGATTTCGGTGATGGTCGCCAGTTCCATGCCGAACCGCAGGTCGGGCTTGTCGGTACCAAACCGCTCCATCGATTCGGCGTAGGTAAGCCGTGGGAATGGCCCGGAGATCGTTGAGCCGGGAATCGTTTCGTTGACGATCAGCGTGTAAAGCTCTTCGACTACAGCCATGACATCGTCCTGGTGGACGAACGACATTTCGAGGTCGAGTTGGGTATGTTCCGGCTGGCGGTCGGCCCGAAGGTCTTCATCACGGAAGCACCGGGCGATCTGAAAGTATCGTTCCACGCCCGACACCATCAATAGCTGTTTCAGCTGTTGGGGCGATTGCGGCAGTGCGTAGAAATCGCCGGGGTGAATACGGCTCGGAACCACGTAATCGCGAGCGCCTTCCGGTGTGCTTTTAATAAGGATTGGTGTTTCGACCTGAACGAAGTCTCTGTCGGTCAAGAAATTCCACATCAGGTGAGTGACCCTGTGCCGGAGCCTGAGAAGTTCTTGCATGCGGGGGCGGCGCAGGTCGATGAAGCGGTACTTCAACCGGGTGTTGTCATCGACGTCAATATCGTCGGATATCTCGAACGGCGGGGTTAGCGATCGGTTGAGAACTACGAGGTTGGTGGCAGAAAGTTCGACTGTGCCGGTTGGAAGTTCCGGGTTTTCAGCACCCGGCAGGCGGGCTACGACTTTTCCGGTTATCTGCACAACCCATTCCGACCGCAGGCTGCCAGCCAATTCATGGGCTGGTTCAGAATTTTCCGGGTTGAAGACAACCTGTAACAGCCCACTCCGGTCGCGGAGGTCGATGAATATCAGGTTGCCATGATCGCGCCTCCGGTGAACCCAACCGGCAACCGTGATCTCGGAGCCTGCCGTCGATTCCCGCGGCTCGCCGCAGTTCGTGTCCTTATACACCGCTATTTCCTATTTTTCTAGTGATGACCATAACCAACGGTCAGGGGTCAGATGTGACAGGGGAGTTTTAGCGTTTGCTATCTGCAAACCGCCACAGCCCGCCTGTGACCGCAGCGGCGGCCATCAGTTTCAGGATGTCACCCGGCATGAACGGGTACAGCGCAGCTGAGAACAATTCGCCGCTGGCAGGCCAGGAGAAGTCGAATATCGACAGCCAGACCAGTGCGGGAAGATAGATAAGCAGCGAACCCAGAAGCATCGGCCAGAGACCTCGTCCACGGTTCCAGCCGTGCTGCGAAAGGTATCCGACAACGCCCGCTGAAAGGATAAATCCGAGCAGGTAGCCGCCCGTGGCCCCGTGAATCACATAGTTCCAGCCTTCGTTACCGTTGGCGAAAACAGGAAGCCCGATCATACCCACCAGATAGTAGCCGGCCGCAGAAATAAGCCCGAGCCGCCAGCCGAGCACACCGCCCAGCATTAAAACGCCAAACCCTTGCAGCGTGACCGGCACCGGGTTGTCGGGAAGAAAAAAACGGGCCTGCGCAAGAAGCGAAACGATGATTATCCCGATAACAACCGCTGATGACTTGTGCCATACATTTGCGCCGGGAATCAGGCGTTCAAAAAGCGAAGGTTCCGCCGATCCCATGAGGGTTAGCGAACCGTGCCGGGTGGTTGTTAATGCGGCCTGCTGCATTGTTGGCTCCGTGATATCTCCGTGACATTTTTTTTTAGAGTCTGAGCGGTTGTCTAAGCTCGCTCCGACGGATCACAAATTTCTCAAAGATCCTGATCCATTTTCTGACGACGGTGATTGATTATATTCGTGTTGCTCGGGATGGATTAATGTAAACAGAACACCTGCGCTAAAACGAGGTGCCCTGAAATTTCACATGCGATCCCGAAGGTTAGGCAGGTATGCCGGATTCTCGCTTCATAACCTGCAGGCTAACGAATGTTTCGGTGCGGCGCACTCCATCGATTGCACCGACTTGATCTCGTAGAAAACGACCAAGCGACTCTGCGTTCGGCAGGGCGGCCCAGGCAAACACGTCATAGGTGCCGGTTGTGATGGTTACCCAACGGGTGTGTTCGAGATTCGTCATCTTCGCGGCAACATAGTCGATTTTGTCGGGATCTACCTGAACGCCGATCAGAGCTTCCGACTCATATCCCAGCTTTCGGGGGTCGGGAAGCGCAACAACATTAATGATCTGTTCGCTGATAAGACGCTTCAGGCGGCGGCGCACCGTTCCTTCGCTTACGCCAACATCACGGGCAATTCTGGCATTCGAAGCACGCCCGTTGCGTTCTAGCAGCGAAATGATTTTTCGGTCGAGTTCGTCCATTCGGGGTTTATCCAATTTTCCTAACAGGGTTCGGAGGTCTACACTGAACGTAAGGGCCTTCGTGCAGAACGTTTTTGGAAGTGGCTTAATTCGCCTTCAAATCGTGTTGATATTGACGGCCGATGTTCCGACGAAACCCTTCCAAGTTCGACAATGGTACCGCTGGTTTAAGCTCACCGGGGGAGTGCAGTCGATGTGTTTGCGGCGAAAATTGGCCGTTTATAGCCCACTTTCGCAATTCGTGCTTTCCACCATAAATGCGCGTAAAGTAGTCATAGCAGTTCACTGACGCTAAATTTGACGATGTCTGGAGTAACTAATGGTCAATTCAACGACCGTTTTAGAGCTAACTGATGCAGCAACAACCAAGTTGCTTGAGGTTCTTGAAGAGCAAGAAGCCGGAGGCCAGTACCTCCGCATCGCCGTCATAACGGCACCTCACGGCGGCATCGACTATCAGTTCGGTATCGAGGAAAGCCCCTCGGAGACGGACAGGGTTATCGAAGGCACTGTCAAAGTGCTTGTTGATGACGAAAGTGCGCCGTTACTTGAAGGTTCGAGCATCGACTATGTCGAAGGCTTCGAGCGCTCGGGTTTCGTAATATCCAACCCCAACTTCTCGTCTGGCTGCGCTTGCGGCGGCGGTGGTGAAGCCAGTGGCGGTGGGTGTGGCGGCGGCGGCGGTGGGTGTGGCGGCGGCGGCGGTGGTGGTTGCGCCTGCGGCGGTCACTAATCAGCCATTATTAGCGTTACGACGCTAATCGGCGTTTGCCATTTTTTCGGCCTGTCATTTCACGCGAATTCGTAGCCGGGCAGGCTGTTCTTTGTGGATACTAGAAACGTATAATCCGCTGCGGAATGGCGCGCAGGTGTTGCGCGAATTTTTGCGTAGTTTTAATCGGGACGGCCAGACCAATCGATAGTTGGATTCGGCCGCAGCTTTACAGGAGCCTCAACGGATGACCTACATCATCGCGAAAGATTGCGTTGACGTAATGGACGGCGCGTGCGTGGACGTATGCCCGGTCGACTGCATTTACTCAAAGCCTGGCGATAACCAGCTCTTTATCAGCCCGGATGAATGTATCGATTGTGCGGCGTGTGAGCCGGTATGTCCGGTGGATGCAATTTTCCCCGAAGACCAGGTTCCTGCAGATCAGCAAGAGTTCATCAAACTTAACTACGACTACGACTATGACGCGTCGGAGCCAGGTGCAAACGCCAGTTAGTGATTTCTGCTGAGTAGATGATTGAGTACGAAAAAGCCCCGGAGCCAGTTGGATCCGGGGCTTTTTTTCTGCTTGTTCTTGCCTGTTACGGGGAAGTTTGATCCGTGCAGGGCATGGTTCGAAGTGCCTCGCCCTGTTTCTAGGCCATGGCGTCGAGTGCTTCAGCGATTGGCATGCGGATTGTCGTGAAGATCGGAATCTCGGTCGCTGTGTACTGGGCGGCCGGTACCTCACGCAGATCCATAACCAGCGAAACGAAGTCAGATGGGTCGTCCATTTCGAAACCGAGCACAAATTCGGTATCGTCGAGACCAAATGCGTAACTGGTGTTAATTTTTACCATCGGGTAATTTTTACCGACGCGAAAATGATCGTTCATCATCTTCTGGCGGTCTTCCATCGACTTTTCGTACCAGGGTCGCGTCTTGGTCATCGGGTAGATGATCAGGTACTTGTAGTCATCTTTGAGTTCGTCGGGCTTACCGCCACCGTGTTTGTATCGGCTCTTACGCCTGATCGAGAGATACGAGTACGGCTGCTCAAGGTATCGGCCAAAAAGAGTGCCGTTGATCCGTTTAGCGGTTTCGTGAAACGTTTCGACTGATGGCGAGTCTTGCACAAGCATCATGTCGACATCGGCGCGTGTTCCCACGGTGCTATAGCTCAGTATTTGGTGGGATGAAGAGAGTTCGTCAATGGCGGTGGCAAATTCCTGCTTGCCGCGTTGTTGCTCGTCCGTGTCGAGCATTCGAAAGCCCTGATCGAGTTTGAACAGGCTGATTTTAAGAAAATTGTCGTACTCGATATTTGGCATATGGTCTTGAATTACTTACAGAAGCGGGTTGCACTGCGCGATGATTGCAGCAGTAGTTTTTCGAGTATAGCAACGCGGTTTCTTAGCGTTCAGACAGATGTCACCAATGCCAGACAAATCAAGGTTCGAACGCGAGTTAGACGAAATTCTTGAAAAATCGGAAGATAAGAAGAAATCTCGGACGCCCCGAAAGCGACAGTTCGAGCCTTTTACTACCAAAACCCCAAAGCGAAAATCGCCTGTAAAGTCGGGCTCGATCAGGTTTGATAGCGGCAGAGCGATTATTTTTGGCCTGGTAATTCTCGGAATCGCGGCGTTCACCCCGTTCGCAAAACTTCCGCTGGCCGTAGCCGGGGCTTTACTGGTGGCGGTCGGCTATGTGTCGGGGTTCCGCAGGGGCGGTGGCAGGCACGGTTCTGGACGGGCGGACGAACGACCGGGCGTGGGGTCGATGGGCGAGGAACCACAGGTGAAATACTGGCGGGGGCGGCGCATCGAAGAAAAACCTGATGCGCCGGACCTGACGGAGTCTGAAGATCCGGCAGACCGGGGAAAGATCATCGAGTTTAAGCCGCCTGCCAATGACATCGATTCAGGCGATGAGGACCCAAATGGAAAGTGAGGGGAAGTGAGGTGTGCTGGATTGACAACGCCCACGCCTCTTTCCAACCCTCGCTCCTCTCCAGGATCTGGCCAGTATCTGGTTGGAAGATAGCCCAAACGGGTGGCTGCTATAACGCAACCACCCGTTTTTTGTTCCTGTTTCTTTTCCGATCCGCGAGGACTCGCGCTGCCTAAACTGCGCACTCACCTTCGCCGCGTTCCAGCTTGTAGACCACGGTCTTTCCCCAGTCCATGTAGGTCTGGATATGATCCCGGTCGAGCGGGCCTACTTCCTTTTTGAGCTTGCCAAATTCTTCTTCGAAATGTTCGACACCGAAGCGTTCGATAAAGGTGGCAAATTCTTCGCCTTCCTCGCGATTCGCAACGTAGGTATCGATTACCGATTTCAGCGCAGCCGGGGCGAGTTTTGCAGGAATTCGTGCCTTGACCCGGGTGCCAATTTTAGTGCCACCCGCTTCGGTTGAACGGCCACCAAGAAACAGTTCGTACGCTGGCACCTGGCCCCCGGGGCCCTTCATTACGGCGCCGTGAAAACCGATGCTGGCAAGATGGTGTTGGCCGCAAGAGTTCGGGCAACCGCTTGCCTTGATGTGCATTTTTTCGACCAGCGGGTCGATATTACCCATAGCGTCGATAGCTTCACCGAGCGCCTTATTTAGACCCATCGACGATGTAATACCGAGTTTGCAGGAATCGGTGCCTGGGCAGGTTACGATGTCGCGGATGGTCTCGCGGCCAGCCACGCTAAAGCCGATCGCGCCGAGTGCCACATAAATATCGTAAAGCGATTCAGTGCGGACCCATCGATATACAAGGTTCTGCTGCTGGTCGATGCGGGCGCGGCTGCCGGCAAACGTACGTGCGATATCGGCGAGTTGCGACCACTGGTTTTCGTAAACGTCGCCGCGTTCCACACGCACGTACACCATGTTGAAGCCATGCTGCCGTTGCTCAACAACGTTGGTCCGCTTCCATTCGTTGTATGCGGCATTGTCGGCCGGTTCGGGCGTGGCATCGGCGGGCACACCGGGTGCATCGGCCTCTTCATCGTCGACGAACATCAGTGAATCCAGGTCGATTCGCTTTTTCGCCCAGTCGCCCAGAAGCTCTTCATCGACCATTTCCCGGAACTTCTCGATACCGAGTCGGGCGATAGTGAACTTGATGCGGGCCTTCGCCACGCTCTTTCGCTCTTCGTCCTGACGGTTGAAGATACGGAGCAACGCTTCGCAGTGGATGATGAAATTTTCAACCGGCACAAACTCGCTCAGGGTCTCGGCCATGATTGCTCTCGTGGAAAGCCCACCGCCTACGACAATCTTGAACCCGCGCTTGCCGTCCCTCACGCGGGCAAGCAGGCCGACATCGTGCATCAGCACCATCGCCTCGTCCTTTTCGGAACCAGAGAACGCTACTTTCGATTTTCTTGGCATGTTCTGCGTGGTCGGATGCCTGAGGAAGTACCGGGCGTAAGCGGCTGAATACGCGGTTACGTCGAACACTTCATCTTTGGAAACACCTGCCGACGGGTGAGCGACGACGTTTCGAACGACATTTCCGCAGGCCTCACGAGTTGAGAGACCGGCGTCACCGAGGAGACGCAAAAGCTCAGGAGTATCGGCCAACAGGACGTGATGGTACTGGACGTTTTCGCGGGTGGTGAAGTGACCTTTTTTTAACGGAGTGAATTTCTCGGCCACTTCACCCAGGACGTCTAGTTGATCGGCGGTCAGGCCACCAAACGGGATTTTTACCCGAATCATCTGGCGGTCGGGCTGTCGCTGCCCGTAAACACCCTGGCGAAGCCGGAAGCGCAGGAATTCGATCTCGTCCTTTTCGCCAGCCTGGAACAGTTTTACCTGGTCTTCGAAGTTGGCGATTTCAGGCCCATCGACCTTCAGGACGCTGGCATTTGCCGGGTTCGGAACCCAATCGCTTGTACTAATACTTCTGGTGGTCACCGTAAGGAACCTCTTTTTCAGTGTGGCACGTTCTATTTGTTGAAGGAGAATTCGTTATTTGATCCAATAAAAAAACCCCGCTCACTCGTCGATAGGCGGGGTCAAATCACGAAAAGCGCGAATGTATAGCCCGTCTTAGCGGCCAGTACAAATGCAGTTGAAAAGCGTGTGCGTGTTCATCGTATTGTTAGTTTTGTCAGACAGCGAGCTAGGGTTATTGTAAATTTGGCATTTTGGCAATTCTAGCTTCCCGGCGTTCTGGCCAGTTACCACTTGCGTCATGCTGCCTGCAGGATCACTATACGCCGAATCACAAAGAATTTCAGTCGGTTTACCTAAAACAATCAGGAGAATTTCAAGTTGGCGTCAGATAGAAAGTTGAACGGGATTCATTTCATGCTGCCCACACCGTTCGATGCTAACGGTGATGTAGGCACAGCATCGTTTGCGCTGCTTGTCGATTGCGCCAGAAGAGCCGGTTGCACCGGGGTGGTGACGCTTGGCGTGATGGGAGAAGCACCTCGACTCACCGATTCAGAGCGGGGGCCGGTTCTTGACGCGGTGGTCGCTGCTGCCGGGGACGATGTAACTGTTACCGTGGGCGTAAGCGTTGAAAGTGGGCACGCACTGGCTGCGAGGGTTCGGGATGCCCAATCGGCCGGTGCAACGGCTGTAATGGTGGCCCCGGCCAAAATGGCGAAACCTAACCCGGCGGCTACTTTCGCTTACTACGCGGCGGCGCAGGAGGTGACCCGAGTACCGATTGTTGTGCAGGACCTGCCAGATCAGAGTGGCGTTCACCTGGAACCGGCATTCATCGCCCGGTTGCACGAGGAGCTACCTGATGCGAAATATCTGAAGTTGGAGGACCCGCCGACTCCGCAGAAGGTCACGCGAGTGGTTGAGGCAACCGGCGGCAGCATGGGTATTTTCGGCGGACTGGGCGGGGCTTTCCTTTTCGAGGAACTCAGGCGTGGTGCGATCGGCACAATGACGGGCTTTGCCTACCCCGAGGTGCTTGTCGCCATTCACAATTATATTTCAGCTGGGAATGTTGAACGGGCAAGAAGCATTTTCTATTCGTGGCTGCCGCTGATTCGATATGAGAATTCTGCTGGAATCGGCCTTGCCATACGAAAAGAGATCATCAAGCGGCGCGGCCTGATGAATACCGCGCTCGTCCGGCCACCCAGCCCGGCGATTGATGATGCGACCCGCGCTGAACTGGACGATTTGATGAGTTCTCTTGATCTGGATGTTTCGAATCTGTAGCTGTCCCTGATTCCTGATCTTTTTTGAAATCCCGGTCGATCTCGGCTCTCGTAACACTGTTACTACCGGACTTCACTCACAGCCCTCGTTCCCTAATGAAGGAGCGGGGAGCGGCATTTTCACGTCAACATCTCTAAACTTATTAGTGCATGCCAGACCAATCAGAACAAAAAAACAGTAGCGATCACGTTTTTTGCGCACATTGCGGTATTGAAAACGTGCAGGGCAGCTATTCGTGCACCCGCTGCGGCGAACGGTTGATCGAAGTCACCACCAAAACTGCTACGTCAATGGGGCTCGTTTCGTGCGCAAGATGCGGGAGTGCAAATAACACCCGGGCAGCCTACTGCTGGGTGTGCGGGACCGAGATGAACGATGCGGTGCGAATTTCACCTGCGCCACAGGCAAAGCCCAAATCGACCGCGACCACATACCAGCCCGATATCAACCCGATATCTGTGCCAACATCAGCGCGAGAACCAGAGGACGACCGGGCCGATTTACGCGGACCTACAGAGGGTTCCATGGCTGGCGCGGGACAGGATGTCCGAGTCGAGGCCACACAGTCGCCAGCGTCAGGTGCGGATGGTCTGGCGATGGACGAAGGGCCCGTAATTAACACCTCTGGGGTGAGAAGTGCGAAGGTTCCTCCTGAGATAAAAGGATGGAACTGGGCGGCGTTTCTTGTGACTCCCATCTGGGGGATATTCTCGGGTGTGCCAGTTGCCGCGCTGATGTTCGCTGTTTACCTGCCGTTTTTCCCATCGTGGTTACGATTTGTTGCCCTGCTTGGCGGAAGTTTGTATCTGGGGTTCCGCGGAAACGAACTGGCGTGGCGTGGTAAAAAATGGCGGTCGGTGCGGCACTTCAAGTTCGTCCAGCAACGTTGGTTAATCGCGAGTGTCGGACTTAACGTGATCGGTTTGGTTTTCCTGCTTTTATCTTCCGGCCCGGCCTTAGAAGGGTAAGAGCAGGCAACGAATCAATGCTGTTGGTTAAATTTACTGATTCGTCCGAACCACAGGCGAAGGTTTCTGATCGAACTTCTCCCTCACCTCAATCCTCTCCCGAGGGAGAGGAGGCTTTACGACAGTTTCTTAGAGGTTGTCGGACTCTGCGTCACCGGGTTTTTTCTGCATCCTGCACTTCTTCCGGGCCGTCGTAACCCGGACGCGCCACCCATCCCCATTTTTCGGCATGCTTCGTGACCAGATTTGTGAAGTTCCTCTGGTAGTCGTCGCTTTTCAGCGGTGGCGTTGTCATTATCACTGCGTCTTCCCCGTTGTCGGAGTAGTACCTGCGCCGTAATCCCACCTCTTGGAACCCGTACTTACGGTACAGGTCAATCGCTACCGAGTTGGATTTTCGAACTTCCAGCGTGACCACACGAGATTCGTTTTCTATGGCCTGTTCAATACCGCTTATGAGGAGGAGTTCACCAATGCCTTTTCCGCGGTCGACTTCCCGCAGGCCGATAGTAACCACATGGGCCTCGTCGAGCACGAACCAGAGTCCGGTGAACCCGGCGATATAGTCGGGAGGCAGTTTGGGCCGGTTCACGTAATCAAGCAGGAACCTGTCGACATTCCTTTTCACTCTGGCAGTGAAGCGATCGTTTTCTTTTTCCGCCCTGGTCGCAATCGCGAATCTTGGCCCCAGCTGTTGATCGCCGGGGTGCCATTCCCTGACAGCAGCGAGGTAAAGTCCGTTTTCGCGTGTGAGGTCGCGTGAAATACGGGTGACAGGTGTCAGGCCAGGAAACGCCTCGCGTTCGATGCTCCCGAGCATTGCGCTATCGTCTAGCGTAGCGCGCCGAACCGAGAATTCGTTTCTGGTTGCCTTTTTCGATTTTCCCGCCAGGCCTGCGGACTTCGAATCGCTGTTCACTTTGCCTGATTCGAGGTCCAAAAGCGCTTTGGCGATTACGTCGTTGGGATCAGAAAGGGTCATAAATTCATATCGGCGCACCGGCTACTGCAGCAACACGTCGTCAAAGTTCCATCACTTCGGGGTTTCGCCAAACACTATAGATTGTCGCGAATCATCAAGAGCCCTGCACAGTGATGAAAATTCGTATTTGAATCGATGCGCAGACACTCGCTTACTGCGCGATGCTTGTTTGCTGCGGTTATATAACTCGGAGGAATCGTTACGGCTACCAGCCATGCTGCACCGGTGGGCAAAGCTGCCGGAACATCGTCAAGACCTGTCGAAGGATCGAAATCAACGGGCGTATACCTGCGTATCACACGCATGGCGCTCCGCTACAAGTGGCGTCTGGTGATCGGGTTCATCGCCATTTTTTTGGCATCGGGCTTCCAGCTTGCAATTCCCATCTTGATCGGCAACTCGGTTGATATCGCAAACAACCTGAATGGCGATACCGATGCCGGAGCGAAAAGTGCGCTCATCCTCACCGCAATCCTGTTATTTACAGTCTCCGTTGGCCGCGGTCTTTCGGCCATGATTCAGAACTATATGGGCGAATCAATCGGTCAGAGTATCGGGTATGAACTGCGCATGCTGTATTACGAAAAGCTACAGCGACTTTCGTTCAGCTACCACGCCGGCGTGCACACTGGCGACCTCATTACACGGGGCATTCTTGATGTCGAAGGCGTTCGCATGTTCGTGCAGACTGCCCTTTTGCGCACCGTGTTTCTTATCGTGTTGATCGGCACGGGCATGTACCTGATGCTATCTAAAGATTTGCAACTGGGTTTGATTAGCCTGAGTTTCGTGCCGTTCGTTGCGTGGCGGGCGACTGCTGCACGTCTGCGCCTGCGGGCGAACTGGTATTCGCTTCAGGAAAAACTTTCTTTGCTAACGAAGGTGATGGACGAAAACCTTGGCGGGATACGGGTGGTTCGGGCGTTCGCTTCCCAGAAACACGAAATGAGGAAATTCGATAACGCATCGAATGAAGCGCTGTCGCTCGCAAACACGCAGGTAGGAATTCGAGCAAGCAACATTTCGGTGATGGGCGTTGCCTTCATGCTGGCAATGGCGGCGGTGCTGTGGGTTGGCGGCCTGCGGGTGATCGAAGGCGAAATGACTGCTGGAGATTTGACTCAATTTCTTGCATTCATGAGCATTTTGCTGCAACCCGTCCGCCAGATCGGAATGATGGTGAACGGATACGCCCGCGGTGCGGCTTCAGGTGGCCGCCTTTTCGCGGTGCTCGACCTTGTACCGGAGATTCAGGACAAGCCGGACGCAAAAGACCTCAAAATCACCGATGGGGTTCTCGAATTCCATAATGTGAGTTTCGGGTACGAGGGCGAACACACGTTAAACGGCGTGTCGTTCAAAGTAGCGCCGGGCCACACGGTCGGCCTCGTCGGGCCACCGGGCAGTGGTAAATCGACTATCGCCCACCTGGTACCGCGCTTCTACGACCCGATCGAGGGTTACATCACTATTGATGGTCAGGATTTGCGCGACGTAAAGATCGAATCGCTACGGAGGGCGGTTGGCGTGGTAGAGCAGGATACGTTCTTGTTCACTGCATCGGTCGAACACAATGTTGCATATGGCGACCCGTGGGCGCCCGATGACCGCGTTGAACAGGCATCGAAATACGCCCAGCTTGGCGATTACATTGAGCGGCTGCCAGGCGGGTACGACACGATGGTTGGCGAGCGTGGCGTTTCGCTTTCAGGCGGGCAACGTCAACGATTGTCTATCGCCCGTTCGATCATGCTGAAGCCCCAGTTAATAGTGTTCGACGATTCGACTGCGGCTATCGACGCAGCTACCGAACAGCGGATTCGCGCTGCCCTGAAGGAACTTACGAAAGACCGTGCGACGATCATCATCTCGCACCGCCTCAGTTCCCTGATGCACGCCGACGAAATCCTCTTTATTGATGAGGGAAAAATTGTGGAACGCGGCACGCACGATGAATTACTGGCCCTCGGCGGTCACTACAACGACCTTTACGAATTGCAGATCAGGCCGCCAGGTGATGATAGCCCCCCGCTGGATGACGAAGGGAGCGTGTAGTAGTGGCAACCAGGCCGTTTACCGACCGCGACCACGAAATACCGCCGAAGGCTTCGATTCGCCTTGGGCCGACCACTGACGAGGAAGTGTTTGGCGAGGCGTTTAACGGCCAGGTCGTTGGACGTTTCATCAAATACGTGATGGTCTACCGCAAGTTGCTTGTCGTAGCCATCGTTGCCGTATTCGTCTTCACTGTTTCGTCAATTGCTTTCCCGCTCATCGTAAAGACCGTCTACGACGAAGCGCTTTCTGAGGGTAATCCTGACCGGTCGGTGCTGGCGAGGATGGTGATTCTTTTCCTGGTCGCCGTCGGATTCAACTTTGTCGCAAACTTTTTACAGGAACTGATCGTGGGGCGGGTAGCGGAACGAATTCTGTTCGACATGCGCCGGTCCATGTACATGCACCTTCAGCGGATTTCGCTTTCGTTCATGGATAAGACCGAAATCGGGAAACTGATGTCCCGTTTGCAGGGCGATGTCGCAGCTTTGCAGGAATTCCTGTCAACAGCCGTGTTTGCGATTGGCGACCTGGTGTTGCTGTTCGGAATTGTCGGGGCGATGGTCTGGCTCGACTGGCGGCTCGGGCTGATGACCCTCGCGGTCCTGCCGACTCTACTGATAGTCCGGATCATCTGGCTGCCCTACGCAAGGCGTTCGTTTCTGCGTGCACGCGTCACGTCTTCAATTGTTAGCGGTGCGCTTGCCGAAAACATTAACGGCGTACGGGTCGTGCAGGGGATGTCACGTGAATATGTGAACTACGATCTTTTTGATCTCCGTGCTTCGGACAACCTGCGCGCCGCCAATCGCGCATCGAAGTTTGGTGTGATGATGCTGCCTATCGTCGATACCCTGACGGGGGCGGCGATGGCAGTCGTTGTCGTGATGGGCGGTTTTTTTGTGCTGGGCGGAACGATAGAAACAGGCGTGATGGTGGCCTTCGTGCTGTTCGTGCAGCGGTTCTTCGACCCGATCCGCTCGCTGACAATGCACTACAACGTTTTACAGCGCGCAATGGCTTCGGGCGAGCGAATTTTCGAGGTGATCGATGTGCCGGTCGATATCGAGGACAAGCCAAATGCCGTCGTCCTTGAAGATATCGATGGTTCGATTGAGTTCGAAAACGTGACGTTCGGTTATTTTCCCGATCAACCCATTTTGAAGGACATTAACTTCAAGGTTAAACCGGGCGAAACGGTTGCCCTGGTTGGGCCAACAGGTTCGGGGAAGACTTCGACCACTGCGTTGATTCACCGCTTCTACGATATCTGGGAGGGCTCGGTGAAGGTTGGCGGCCACGATGTTCGAGACGTGACGCAGGAGTCGCTCAGCAGGCAGGTGTCGATGGTCTTACAGGAGCCGTTCCTGTTTTCTGGCACGATTTTCGAGAATATAAAGTACTCCAAGGACGATGCGACTCGCGAGGGCATTATCGAAGCTGCCCGCGCTGTGGGCGCGCACGAGTTCATCATGAAGCTCCCGGACGGGTATGAGACCGAGCTGGAGCAGCGGGGCGGAAACCTGTCGCTCGGGCAGCGGCAGTTGATTTCGTTTGCGAGGGCGATTGTTGCGGATGCGAAAATTCTGATTCTCGATGAGGCGACGGCAAGCATAGATTCGTATACGGAGATGCTGATTCAACAGGCGCTCAAGCGGTTGATGGAGGGTCGAACTGGCCTGGTCATTGCTCACCGACTGGCGACTATTCGGAGTGCCGACCGCATTATTGTGCTTCAGGATGGCAGGATTATCGAGACGGGTAATCACGACGAGTTGATCGAACTTGACGGTCTCTACGCTCGTTTGTATTCGATGAACTACGCCTCGTTTGACGATATTCCCGATGAGTTGATTCAGCAGGCGACGCAGGCAGCGCAGGATTCGGCGACGTAGGGAAGGTGTGGTGCTGCTGCCGGTTGTTGTCGGGGTGGCGTGCTTGCCCTGAGTACAGTCGAAGGGGGAACCGCTGGCCATTGTCATGCAGGCCCGCTTGCCCTGAGTACGGTCGAAAGGGATTCGGTATCGCCGCCCGTTGTCATGCTGAACTCGATTCAGTATCTCTCTCGGATGCGCGCTGAACCGAGGCGCAACTCGACAATCACCCGCCTCCCACATTAACTGCCGTAGCTCGCCAGCCAGAGAGATACTGAATCAAGTTCAGCATGACAATTTTTGTGTTTGAATCGCGCCAGACGAGCCGTTATGCCCAGCATGACAATTTTTGTGGCGGTTTTCGAACATATCTTAATCACCGTTAACCACCGTCGATAGCTTTCCCCTCAACCTGACCTTCTCCCCGAGGAGAAGGAAGAATTCTAGGAAGCGGTTATGGCTATGACTTTCGACATTCTCATAACCCCTGTTTATTACTTTCCCCTCAATTCTTCCTTCTCCCCGAGGAGAAGGAAGAATTCTAGGAAGCGGTTGTGGCTGTGACTTTCGACAATCTCATAACCCCTGTTGATTACTTTCCCCTCAACCTGGCCTTCTCCCCGAGGAGAAGGAATACGCGACGGCGTTGGTGCCCCTAAAGCAACGTTCCCTGGCCGGTTGGGCCGTCGAGCCGTGGCTGTATGCCGATGTGTTCGAATCCTTCGGGAGTAGTACGGCGTCCCTGCGGTGTTCGCACGATAAAGCCGATTTTCAGCAAAAACGGTTCTACCACGTCTTCAAGCGTCTGTTGGTCTTCATTAATCGTCGCGGCGAGCGCCTGTATTCCGGCCGGACCACCCTGATAGTTCTTTGAAAGCGTGATCAGATACAGCCGATCGAGCCGGTCGAGCCCAAGCGAATCGACGCCCTCGATTTCCAGTGCTTCCGACGCTACAGACTTGTTGACATCACCGGTGTGCCGAACCTCGGCGTAGTCTCTGACGCGACGCAGCAGGCGGTTAGATATTCGTGGCGTTCCGCGTGACCGTTTGGCGATCTCAAACGCCCCTTCGCTGTCGATTTCCACCCCAAGAATTCCTGCCGAGCGAATCACAACTTTTTCGAGGTCTTCGGTCGAGTAGAAGTCCAGGTGGTACGCCAGCCCGAACCGTTCACGAAGCGGGGCACTCAGCATTCCGGCGCGAGTCGTCGAGCCGATCAGAGTAAACGGCTGGAGGG
>CAYLWG010000030.1:0-18824 GCA_964387235.1 uncultured Dehalococcoidales bacterium | reverse complement strand
CTTCTGACCTACGATAAAAAATTCGAAATAACGGTCTTCGGCGACGAACCGGGGGGCAACTACAACCGCATTCTGCTTTCCAGCGTTCTTGCCGGGAAGCACAACCCTCGCGACATCGTTATGAATTCGGTCGAGTGGTACGCCGAAAACAGCGTGAAACTTTACGCCGGAATAAAGGCGACGCAGATCGACCGGGCGAACAGGTTAGTCACCGGACAAAACGGGGTTCAGGTTCCATACGACCGTCTGGTCATCGCCACCGGATCGGCAGCATTCATCCCGCCGTTTGAAGGCGCACGGTCCGGTTCGGGCGGTCTCCGTGATGGAATGTTCACTTTCAGGACTCTCGAAGATACTCAGAGCATGATCGCGTTTTCAAAGAACGCGAAAGCAGTGGCTGTTATCGGCGGCGGTCTCCTTGGCTTGGAGGCAGCAAGGGGCCTGATGAATCACGTCGATGAAGTTCACGTAATTCATGTGATGGACCGGTTGATGGAGGCACAACTCGATTCATCGGCAGGTGAGATTCTGCGTGATCTGCTGAGTCAGCAGGGCATGAACTTCCATTTCAACAAAATGACACTGGCGGTCGCAGGTTCAGGGTCGATCACTGGTCTGGAGTTCAACGACGGCTCTTCTATCAATGTCGATATGGTCGTAGTAGCTGCAGGTATTCGCGCAAACACCACTCTCGCGAAAATCTCAGGGCTTACAACCAACCGCGGGATAATTATTGACGACAACCTGGCTACAAGCGATCCGAACATCTACGCCATTGGCGAGTGTGCCGAACACAGAGGTCAAACGTACGGCCTGGTTGCACCCGGTTGGGAACAGGCAAAGGCTCTGGCTAAAGCCGTGGCGAAAGACCTGGATGATGCAGATCAAGCTGCTGACGGAATTTACTTCGGGTCGAAAGTATCGACAAAACTAAAGGTCGCCGGAGTAGACGTCGCCGTTATGGGCGAACACGATGCACGCGACGATTCCGATGAAGTCGTTTCCTACTCGGAGCCAGTTTCAGGACTCTACAAAAAGCTGATCGTACGCGACGGCAAACTCGTCGGGGCAATCCTGATAGGCGATCCTGCATCAGCTTCATCGCTCATTCAAGCCTTCGATTCACAGCAAGAACTTCCCTCGCCCCGTTCCCAACTGCTGTTCCCTACCGACGACCTGCTGCCGCTCGCATCACCCGCGGACCTCCCCGATACCGCCCAGATATGCGACTGCAACGGCGTGTCGAAAGGTCAGTTGATCGAGTCAATAAATTCAGGCTCAAACACCCTCAAGAAGCTGTGCAAATCGACCCGCGCCGGAACCGGCTGTGGCACATGCAAGCCAAAAGTGCAGGAAATTCTCGAAGCCTTCGGTTCAGGTTCACTCGAAGTGGATCCATCGGAGCATTACTACGTTCCGGCGGTTCCGCTCGAAAAAGAACCACTGATGGCCGAAATTACAGCACGCGAATTGAAGAGCGTATCGGCAGTTCTGGAAGCACTTGGCACCATCGAACCCGACGCACTGACCAAGACCGGGCTTGCTTCCCTTTTGAAGTCGATGTGGGCTGGCGAATACGACGATGAACGAGATGCTCGGTACGTCAACGACCGTGTGCATGCGAATATTCAGAAAGACCGCACGTTCAGCGTGATCCCACGGATATTTGGCGGTGTTACATCGCCAGACCAGCTCCGACGTATCGCCGATGTCGCCGATAAATATGACGTGCCGATGGTGAAAATAACCGGAGGTCAGCGCATCGATCTTCTCGGAATACCGAAGGAAAAACTCCCCGGGGTGTGGAAGGACCTCGGGATGCCTTCCGGTCACGCCTACGCAAAGGCGTTTCGCACTTGCAAGACATGTGTCGGCACTGAATTTTGTCGGTTTGGTGTTGGGGATAGTACGACTCTGGGCATGGAAATCGAAAAGAAATTCCAGGGAATCGAGTTCCCGCACAAGGTGAAGCTCGCGGTATCCGGGTGCCCGAGAAACTGCGCTGAATCGACAACTAAAGACATCGGAGCCGTGGCTATTGAAGGCGGCAGGTGGGAAATTTACGTCGGTGGCGGTTCCGGTTCTACAGTCCGAAAAGGCGACGTTCTTTGCACTGTCGAATCCCACGACGAAGTCATGAAAATCATCGGCCGTTTCATGCAGTACTACCGCCAGAAAGCAAAGTGGAAAGAGCGTACATACGCGTTTCTTGAGCGAATCGGAATCGATCACATCAGGCAGGTACTTTTAGAAGATACCGAGGGAATCGCCGACGATCTCGATACGCGAATCGAAGAAGCTGTAGCGTCGTATGTTGACCCGTGGCAAGAGGCCGACAACCCAACGCATACCGCGCAGTTCGAAAGCGTGGTGTCGCGTGTCTAGTCCAGTGGCTGCAAATACTGCGTCCGGCGAATCACGAACAAAATATCTCGTAAGGGTCTGCGCCATCACCGACATACCGCTGGGCGAAGGACGGGAAGTTATGGTCGGTGACGTGCGAATCGCGCTTTTCCGATCTCGCACTGGCGCGGTCTTTGCGACCCAGGCTACCTGCCCGCATCGGCAGGGACCGCTTGCAGACGGAATCATGTCCGACTCAAAAGTCACCTGCCCGATGCACGATCTTCTGTTCGATCTGGTTTCAGGAGAAGCGATCGACGGCCTGTGCGACGGCATAAAAACCTTCGACGTCGAGCTCGACCCGGGCGGTGGGGTGCTGCTTTCTATGGCCGAAATTAACCAGGCCCAACTAACGCCGTAGCTGCACGCTAAATCTCAACTCTGTTCAAAGAACAAGCCACGCCAGAAAGTTGTTGCAGTGCCCAAAGTCCCAAAGGCCCAAAGGCCAGGACGAAAAAAGGTCAGAACACACGGAATTTCGATGAACCAACTATGACGAAAGAACCACGGCAGTGAACATGCCGAACGACCTCGGTGGTAAGGCTGTCGCTATCAGGCTGCTCGACTTCACATCGACCCAGATGCGCACCTTTCACATGGCGTGGATGGCGTTCTTTCTTGCGTTTTTTGGTTGGTTCGGCATCGCCCCCATGATGGCCCTTGTGCGTGATGACCTGCAGCTTACGAGAGCGCAGGTTGGCAACACGATCATTGCATCGGTTGCCGGAACTGTCATCGCACGGCTGGTGATCGGTCTGATCGCCGATCGCGTCGGGCCACGAAAAACTTACTCGGTCCTGCTCATCGTGGGTTCGCTTCCCGTGATGCTTATCGGCCTTGCCAACAGCTACGAATCGTTCCTGCTCTTCCGGCTCGCTATCGGTGTCATCGGCGCGTCATTCGTTCTCACGCAGTTCCACACAACGCTTATGTTCGCACCGAACATCGTCGGCACCGCAAACGCTACCACTGCCGGTTGGGGCAACGTAGGCGGCGGCGTGACGCAGATACTTATGCCAGTCGTGCTGGGGGTAATTCTTCTGTTCGGCGTGAGCGAAGCAGTGGGCTGGCGACTGGCGATGGTGGTACCGGGTATCGCCTTGATGCTGATGGGAATTGCTTACTACAGGTTCACTCAGGACACTCCTTCAGGAGCGTTCGCCAGCTCGGGGAACGCAGACGTTAATGACAGGTTGTCCGGTCGTAAAAGTACATTTGCGAATCTCAGAGAAGTGATAAAAGACAGGCGGGTCTGGGCACTTTTCGTAATTTACGGCGCCTGTTTTGGCATGGAGTTAACAATCAACAACATCGCTGCGCTGTACTACCATGACCGCTTCGGACTGAGCCTGGGAGTCGCCGGACTTATCGCGGGTTCGTTTGGGCTCATGAACATTTTTGCCCGAACTATCGGCGGAATGTTAGGCGACAAAGCGGGGATACGCTGGGGACTGCGGGGGCGGGCCTGGTTCCTGGGAATCGTCGTTTTTCTGGAAGGCATCGCCCTTGTGCTGTTTTCGCAGATGTCGGTTCTCGCCCTCGCCATTCCAACAATGATCCTGTTCGCAATCGTGGTACAAATGTCGTCGGGGGCAACCTATGCGGTCGTCCCGTTTATCAATCGGCGCGCGATGGCTACGGTCGCCGGAATCGTGGGTGCAGGCGGGAACCTTGGAGCGGTGGCTGCGGGTTTCCTGTTCAAAATCGATAATCTCGATACTCAAACGTTTTTTCTGATACTCGGCATTACCGTGATAGTTGTTTCATCACTGGCACTGCTAATCACGTTCACGCCTGCTCAGGAGAAGGAGCAACGACGTCTGGTTCAGGCAGCGATGCCCCAGATTACGCCCCGACCCGTCATCAATTTCGGAGATTAGTTTTCCGGCGTGTACCGGCTCATCACGCGTTCTGTACGGCCTTCGTAGTTGCCTTTTGCAGGGCCGAGTTTGTCCGTGCGCACATCCCTGAAAAACCCGACAACCGAAGTTTTCACCTGGTGGCAGCGTTAGCTCCGGGCGCTTGACTGCACCGGGTATGTCGCCTATTCACCACTCTTACTGATACATTTTTTGTCGCTATTTGAGTGAACGACACACCAAAGGACAAAAAATGCGAATTCTCATCGGTGGGTGCAGTCAGGAAATATCTACTTTTAACCCGACCCCTTGCGAATACGAATTTTTTGACATTTTGCGCGGAGATGAGATCAGGCAAGAGGCCGCAAAGAATTCGAATTCGACATACGCAGGGGCCATAGCTGAATTCGAATCGGTCTTTGGAGACGATCTCGAACTGGTATTCACCTACGATGCCGAAGGAACAGCAGCCGGACCACTCCGTCACAGCGCGTTTTTACGCATCGCGGGCGAATTCCTGGAAGCCCTCAATGAGTACGCTGGCAAAATCGACGGCGTGTATTTTTCGCTTCATGGCTCGATGGGTACGACAGAGTTTTTCGACCCTGAGGGGTACCTGCTGGAAGAAGCCCGAAAAATTCTTGGGCAGAATGTTCCGATTGTAATCTCGATGGATCTTCACGGCGTGTTAACGGCAAAGATGCTCGAAAACATTAGTGGCCTGGCATCGCTGCATACCTATCCGCACATCGATTTTCGAGACACCGGGCGCAGGGCTGCGAAGGCCCTTATACGCATCGTCCGTGACGGCGCGAAGCCAGTGGCTGCACGGGTGCGAATTCCGGCCATTGTTCGAGGAAACGAACTTATTACAGAGACGGGTGCCTTTGGTGCGCAGATTCGCTATGCGAAAAAACTGGAAGAAAACCCGGATGTTCTTTCGGCAGGTTTTTTCATCGGCAACCCGTTCACTGATGTCCCAGAACTGTGCTCCCAATCGTTTGTTTTCACCGACAACAACCGGGAGCTTGCTGAACAGGGCTCCCTGCAAATGGCGAACGATTTCTGGCCGAATAGGCGCATCATGCAGGCAGAGTTAATATCACTAGAAGGCGCAGTCGCAAAAGCTGCATCTATGGCCGGGTCGGTAGCTTTCACCGATGCAGCAGACGCCCCCAGTTCCGGTGCGTCCGGCGACAGCAACGCTATCGTTTCCGAAATGATTCGTGTGGACTACCCGCACACAATTCTTGCCCCGCTCGTCGATGCTCCAGCCGCTGCGAAAGCCCACGAACTCGGTGTCGGATCGACTTTTCGCATGGGAGTCGGCGGTAAACAGGACCCGCGGTTTATCCCGCTAGAGTTGAAGTGGACCGTTCAATCGCTTTCCAACGACCGGCTTCACCTTGAAACCTGGAAATATGTGCAAGATACCGGCCCGACCGCTGTTCTGAAATCGGGCAACCTGACACTAGTCGTCACAAGTCAGGCTGTCATGCTTGTTGACAGGAGCCTGTTCTTCGCAAACGGGCTGAACCCAAAAGATTTCCACTCGATCATCGTAAAATCACCGCACTGCGAACCAGAATTTTTCGACAATTGGGTCGAAGCGAACCTCAATGTCGACGCACCCGGGGCAACAAGCGCAAATTTGAAATCACTTGGCCACACAGCCTGCGTCCGCCCAATGTACCCACTGGAAGAAAACGCCGAGTTCAATCCGGCAACCGAAGTTTTCACAAAGGGCTAGCGTTAATTCCGGGTACGTGAGCGCAACTGGTATTAGCGCAGAAGTTCACGCAATTGCGTTCACACCTGTCGGGATCCAGAATCGAGCGGTAGCCCCACCGTCGTCGCGAGATTCAATCGTTATCTCGCCACCGTGCTCCTCGATAATCCGCTTGGCTACATGCAGCCCGATACCCGTTCCCGGAACGCTCCGTGTCAGCTCGTCGTCCGCCCGGTGAAACATTTCAAACAGCTCGCCCGGATCGGTATCAGTCGGAATACCTGGCCCCCTGTCGCGAACCTCCAGCACCAGCAATCCGCTTTGCTCGGTCACTTCGATCTCTATCTCAGTATCGTTAGGAGAATACTTCGACGCGTTGTTCAGCAGGTTATTCACTACCTGTAGCAACCGTCCACGGTCCCCGCTTACCGGCAACACTTCCGTCACTATTTCGAACTTCACGCTCTGTGACATGGCATCAAACTGTAGTTCCGCACTTTCGAGGGACTCGGCGATCATCGATGCGAAATCGAATGTCGATTTTATGATTTCGAACCGGCCCGATTCCATTCTTGAAAGGTCCAGCAACTCGTTAATCATTCCCTCAAGACGTCGCGCATTTCGCTGAATCACCTTCACCTGTTGCAGCTGACGCTCCTTGAGTAACTTCTCTCCCTGTCGGCTCAAAATATCAGAAAATGCAACGATACTGGTCAGAGGCGTTCGTAGCTCGTGCGACATGGCGCTGATGAAATTGCTTTTCGTCTCGCTCAGTTCTGCCAGAACTCCGGCTTTGAGTTCTGCCGCCTCTCTGCGCTGTCGCTCCTCGGCCAGTTCGGAATCTCGTTCCCTCACGATCGTCCCCGCCACCGGCCCGGCAATCTGCGCCGCAATTCGTTCCGCCAGTGCCAGATCATGCTCGGTAAACCACGGATCAATATCGCGCGTCATCCAGAACGCGACAGCGACCTTATCTCCCCAGATAAGTGGAACCATGATCGACGATCGGTGTCCCTGGTACTGCGCAGTAGTCGGGGTTCCCGGGAACTCTCTCTGGGTTTCTTCTACACTCTCAGAAAAATGTAGAATCCCCTGGCGAGTCCCCGTGACCTTCTCTACCATCGTTCCAGTTAGAGGAAACTCTATTTGTCCCAGTTCGTAAAGATGTTCCACCCGTTTTTCGTGGAACGAATGTTCGCGCCTGACAACCTTATTTACGTGATCGATTTCGAGGAATGAGATTGCGCCAAACGTTGTTAATTGCCGCACTCGACCAATGAATTCCTCGAACGCCGATCCGATGTCTGGCGCGCCGCCCATCAATTCGCCAATGCCAGCCAGAATTACCCGTTCCCGCACCAGGGCCACGTCCCGTTCACGCAATAACCTGCCAGCCACCGGACCAGCGATCTGTGTCGCAATACGCTGGGCTACGTTCAGGTCGTTATCGGTAAACGGCGTCTCGCCAATCCGCGTCAACCACAGCGCCGCTACAACCTCGTCGCTCCATAACAGGGGTACCGCAATTGTGGTACGTGCTGTGAAATTGTTGATCTTCTTCGGGTTATTCGGAAAATCCTCTTCCATCTGAATGGCGTCCGAATACGAATAGACGAAGCCTGCCCGATCCATCATCGCCTTGCCGGCAAGAGTCCCTTCCATCGGCTGATCTTTTTCAATGGTTTCTCGGAATTTGTCCCAAGTCCTATCACCGTAAAAAGAAAAAGAGGAAACCGTTTGATTTCTGCTGTCAAGGCGGATCAGGGCACACGCATCAAAGTCAATCAACTCAGTTATTTGCTCGGAAACTTCGTTAAAGACTTCGTCAACACCCCGATCCGAACTCATCAGAACACCGATCTCCGCAAGAGCCTCATGCTCACGCACCAGAGTTTCATCTCTTTGCTGCAACAGCCTGCCAGCCACCGGTCCAGCTATTTGCGCTGCAACACGTTCCATCAGGGCGAGATCTCTCTCGGTGTACATCTCCTCATTATCACGAGTCATCCAGAAGGCCACGGTCACCTCTTCGCCCCAGATCAGGGGAACCATGATCGATGTCCGGGGAGAAGGCGAACGCAAAACTAACGGTGCACCGGGGAATTCATCTATTGTTTTGTCGATGCTGCCAGAGTTATGCAACAAACCAAGACGGGTGGTGGCTACGTTCTCGGCCATCGTCCCTTGCAAAGGAAATTCCACGAATCCGGATGTGTAAAGATGATCCACATTTTCTTTGTGAAACCAGTAAATTCGCCTTACAACATTATGTTCGTGATCAATCTCGATGAATGACAGTGCGCCGAACGACAACAAAGTCTGTACTCGGTCGATAAATTCATCGAATACAACGCCGATGCTCGGGGCGCTCATCACCAGTTCGCCGATTCCTACTAGCGTCGCACGTTCACGAACCAGTTCATCTTCCCTGTCCTGCAATAGCCGGCCCGCCACCGGCCCCGCGATCTGAGCCGCTATTCGTTCTGCCAGAGCCAGATCATTGTCGGTAAAAAAGTGATTCCCGGTGCGGCCGATCCAGAAAACTACCGCAACGGTGTCTCCCCAGATAAGGGGCACCATAATCGACGAGCTGGCCTCAGTTGAATGTTCGACTTCTGTAGATTCGTTCTGGGTTTCCTGTGCACTCTCGGAGATATGAAGTACTCCCTGGCGAGTTTTGGCAACTCTTTCGGCCACCGTTCCCGATACCGGAAACTCTCTCGGATCAAGACTGTGTGAGTGCTTGACCCGACTGCCCTGGAAGGTGTGCATGCGTTTGACGATCTGCATTTCCCGGTCGATCTCGAGGAACGCCATTTCGTCGAGCGTCACCAGTTGTTGGATCTGAGCGGTGAATTCCTTGAAAACCGATCCTATGTCCGGCGCTCCTCCCATTAGTTCGCCAATTCCGGTAAGCAGCACCCGCTCTTGCACAAGGGCCTCGTCCCTCTGGCGCAATAATGCTCCGGCAACGGGACCAGCAATCTGCATCCCAATACGTTCAGCGATTAGCAAATCATTATCTTTGTATGTGCTGATCTCGTCCGAGCTAAAAAACAGGCATGCAACAACTTTCCCGCCCCATATTAACGGGACGCCGAGGCTGGTCTTGAACGGTAATTCGAACCCCTGTCGGCTGATTCCTGGGAACTGCTCGTTTTGCGGACTGAGGCTTTCGTTGTTAATGATCAAGCTAGAAGCGGTATCGGTTATATTTCCGGCCACCGTGCCTTCCAGTTCGTAGCTCTGGCCGCTGCTGCGTAAGTTCGGAGCGTCTTTGTCATCCATGCTGTCGAGCAACACCGTTGCTATGTTCGTTTTGTCATCAACCGAAACAAGCACAACCCGGTCGAACTCGATAATTTTCGCTGATAGGTCGGTGAATTCGGCCCAGGCACTGCTCAACTGCAACGCTGATCCCATTACCGATGCGATGCTGGCAAGCGTTTCACGCTCGGCCGCTAACTCCAGATCTCTCCCTCGCAGCAAACTGCCCGCCACGGGGCCGGCAATCTGCGCTGCAATACGTTCAGCCAGCCGCAGGTCCCGTGGCGCGTACGCGTCAGGTTCGAGATCGTGAAAGAACAACGTCGCCACCACTTTACCGCCCCAGGCGAGTGGAACCCCGATCAACGAACGAACTGAATAATCAGCAGGGTAATTGTGAGCACCCGGATATTCTTTTTCCCATTGCTCGGAACTATCGAATGTGTACGCAACGCCCTGTTTTGCGGCAATCAGGTCTTCAGAAATCGTGCCCTCCAGCGCGAAAACTTCACCCTGTTTTCGGCCAAACTTTGCACTACCACTTGGCCACGAATCGTGCAATACAGTGACAGAGCCGACCGAAACATCGATACCACAGAGGGCTATGTGATTGAACGGCAATAGCCCCTTAAGTTTTTCAGCGAAGTCTTCCCATACATCGCCTAACTCAATCGCAGACCCAAGCAAGCCTCCGATCGACGCCAGCACCGCCCGTTCGTTGGCAAGTTCTGTGTCGCGCCAACGCAGCTCCGAAAGGGCAACAGAGCCAGTTAACCGGGCACCGATCCTTACCGACATCGCGACGTCGGATTCCGAATAGGCGTTTCGCTGTGCCGTCCGAAATGTCAGGAAACCGAATATTTCGTTTTTAGTGATCAACGGCACGTTGATCACCGATTTTGGCGCATGGTTGGATTGAACCGGAGCGACGCCAGGGTACAACTTCTTGAAAGCCGCCAGGCTTTTGGCATTCACAAGCACCGGTTTCCTGGTATGGAATATCAGTTCCGCGGTTGTATCGACCCACGGGTGAATGCTGCCCACATCCCAGCCGTCCTGTTGATCGATTCCAGAGAAATGTCTGTATATCAACCTCAAGTTCATCCCGTCCTGGGTGACGCTGGATATCATGACTGAACTGTTGGCAACGAGCTCGCCGATCAGAGGTCCGAGTTCGTGCTTGCTATTTTGCAAATCGAACGTCGTATCAACCACTGCCCCTATTCTCGCCAGAGTTGACTCGATCTTAGCTTCGTCTCTGGTCTGGGCAAGCTGGAACGCGTTTGCCACAGGGCCCGCAAGTTGTTCGGCAATCCGGCTCGCAACGGCGATCTGATCGCTGGAATATCCATTGAGGTCTCTGAGTCCAAATACCATCATCCCCACGGGTATTCGGGTAACCATCAGCGGAACTACCAGAGCCCAGTTGTAACCGGCTTCAGCGAAAGGGGCAAATGATGGTTGAGCATCAACGATAGCCACGATCATTTTCCGATCGAAAACCATTGGAGTCCCGGTGTCAAACATTTCCCGGAACCAATCAATCGAATCGCTCGGCAGCACATGAGTGTTATTGTCAAACCCCGGAAGCTTGTCGCCGTCGGAGTACATCCCAACGATTTCACCTGATTTCAAGTCGATGTTAAAAACAGATAAACGGTCATATGGCACAAGCCGATTAATCGATTCGCACGCAGCCAAAAACGCGCTGTTAAGATCTGGCGAAGAACTGATCCTCTTCCCGATTTCGCCGATCGACTCAATTTCTCGAGTTTTTGCCTGCAGCCTGCCACGTATGCGCTGGTTCACGATGCCCACGCTCAGGTGGGCGGCGAGCCTGTCGATAAGACCCTTTTGAAATTCGGAAAATCCTCGCTCCCTTCTAGTAGAAAGCATCAACATCCCGATAACGGTTTTGCCATCAAACAACGGCGCTCCGCAAGATTCCGTATATCCCTGTTCGAAACCTGCCAGAACGGCCGGAGGGGCAAATTCAGACTTTCTTTTTGTGAATAACACACGGGCTTTCGTTTGTACGACCCAGCTCGTGGCCGAAATCGAAAGCGGAACCCGTTCACCTGCCTCGAATGCAGGGTGGTCGTCGCCCGACAGGAACGCAATTTCGACCATCTCCGGATCGTCTTCACACAGCAATGCCACGCCAATACGATCGTGTGGGACAACCTCTTTTAAGCGCTCAGCAACTTCCTCGAAATCGTTTTGCAAATCGAAAGTCGATGCAGCCATTCTACCCAATGCGTCTAAGGCAGCCAGTGCCTGTTGTCGACCTGCGTTGGCTTCACTTGGGGCATCGAGGTCGCGCACAATGGCCCATGTCATCGGCACGCCATCGATTTCGGTCGGCGACAGCATGATGTCGGCCTGGAACACTTCGCCATCGCGACGTTCGCATTCGAACGTCCGGCCTGAAGTAAATTGCCGAAGCCGCCTATCGGTCGACGCACCCGTTCGGACTTTGTGGTGGTAGCTGCGCGCAGCCGCGGGCATCAGTTCATCCACCTGGCTACCGATCAATTGGCTGTGTGAATAACCAAACATTTTGTCGGCCACAACATTCGCCGCGATAATAGTGCCGCTGTCCATTACAAGGAATGCGGCATCAGGCAACCCATTGATCGCGTCGATCAGGGATGACGGAATTTCTATCATGTTGGTGGAAGCCATTCGAGAATCCGATTTACGTTTAGATCACCGAACTATCTATGCTGCGCATACTCCCCGCTTGTACGGCATGCGCATATGTAACTGACGGTAAATAAAACCCCGTGGACATGCGTTCCCATCACGGTGAGGAATCGGTGCAGATCGCCGAACACGTAGAAATCCTGGATAACATGTCTATCTCTCCAGCATCATGGGCGCAGTTTATCCGATAGCTAGCTCGATGGTTTCTCTCTGAACCGTTCGGGCCATTTCAGTCCAGTATGCGAGACCTCAGCCTGTAACCAACAGGGATGTTTTACCAGTTAAAGAAACAACTACTGGATTGGAAGAATTAGTCAGTTATGTCTCCTTAAATTCCGACTGTGGCATAACGACCCGAGTTGTTTTGATAGGTGGAGCATCAAAAGCAACGGGAGCCACTTCTATTTGGCTTCGGCGAATCATCTGCCTTGAGGTTTAAAGCGAGGACATCGCAAACAAATTCAATCAAGGTCCGTCTAATAGCCCGTCATTCGATTTGCAAGAGGACCGGAGCGAACGTCAGCACATTACATGCGGTGCTTGACTCTCCCTCATACGGGAAGGTTTACGATGTTCGAGGAGGCCCTTGAATGCTAAATCCGCTTCGTATAGAAAAACTGCTGGAACGCGTGATCGCACCGATTCTCCCGTTACCCTGGTGATGAGTCATCCCGGCGGTACTCGGGTCGATTGGAACAGCATCGGCCGGACTCGCCGTGGCCCCCGCGTTGCGGGCGCTAAACATTCCATTCCTCGTACTGGGTATATTTTTGCTTGGAAGGGCGTGGTATCTCGAACTGAAAAAAACTGGGCACTGGCGCGGTTTCTGGGCGGAGCGCAGCCGTAAGGTGTTGATCGCTTCAACCCTGATTTCAGTCGCTATCTGGGGTCTACGGTTTGGTGGGCTTCTCGGGGGGCGCCCGTTCTGAAACCAAAAATACCCTCCGGTACTAATTCTGGTTCTGGCAAGTCTGAAAAACTCTTCGGCCAACCAACCAAAAGAAACTGAGGTGTGAAATAACTCGGCTCGCCAACAAAGTTGCTATCGTCACCGGCGCTGGTACCAGGTCGAAAAACATATCGGGCGTCGGCGTTGCATCAGCCCGGTTGTTTGCTGAACATGGTGCGAAAGTCCTGATCGTCGATTTAGACGAAGCTGCCGCGATAACAACCGAGAAAGCCATAACCGAAGCCGGGGGTGTAGCTTCGATTTATGTCGCAGATGTCGCCCATGAAACAGGTTGCAGAGAACTCGTCAAAGCCGCGGTCGAACGCTACGGCAGGCTCGATATCCTGATGAACAGCGTTGGCATTCTTGGAATCGGGGCAGTCACCGAACTCGAAGAATCCTCGTGGCACCGCGTGCTCGACGTAAACCTCAAAAGCATGGCGTTCATCTCAAAATACGCCGTGCCTGCCATGATCGAATCGGGGGGCGGCTCGATCATCAACATCTCATCGGTCGATGGCATTCGGGCAGGGATGAGCCACAGCATTTCCTATGCTGCAGCAAAGGGCGGGGTGATTTCGATGACCCGGACGATGGCGGTCCACCATGGCCCCGACAATATCCGGGTGAACTGCATTGCGCCTGGAATGATTTATACGTCTATGGTCGAGGCAGTAGACGAGCAGAAACGTGAACTCCGCCGCCAAACAGCCCCGCTCGGAACAGAGGGAACGGCCGAAGATGTCGCGCTGGCCGCGCTGTTCCTCGCCAGCGACGACTCGAGATGGATCACTGGAGTGCTTCTTCCGGTCGACGCAGGGTTGATGGCCGCCGGACCGCAGAGCATGCTGAACAGCACGCTTCTGGAGTAGTGAGCGACCGGGATTCATTCATTTTTGCCCCGGTCGTCGGCCACCGCGCCAAAATACCCGCAACTGATGTTACTTAAAGCGAACGCTGCTATGAGTCCGGCCAGATAACGACCGGGCAGTTCACCAGAATGTTGTCCATGTCGATATCAGCCTCACGGGCGGCCTTTGAGGATTTCCAGTCACTGACCGAATCGAACTCGGCTTCATCAACGAAATCGTGACGCCACAGCGAGCGGTACAACTTATCGCCGGGAAGCGTGTCGAACACGTTACGGGTATTGCCAGTATCCGGATCGATCTTCATGCCTTTTGCCGGGTCGTTATCTTCAAAAATCACTCGCACGACGGCATAGGGAACATCAATTGGGCCCGGACTCACAATACTCGCTTCCATCACATCGAAAATGAAATAACTGACGTGCTTGCCCTTGTACCAACCGGTAACGCTCTTTTCGGCCAACTCGGCAGTCGAACCATACGGAACAATGGGGCAGTTGATGATTGTTCCGGTGCGAACCAACTCGAATCCCGCGGCCTCGACATCGTCCAGGCTCCGGACTGAATCAGGTTCGTAATCGTCGGGCACCAGCACGTTGACCTTCTGCCAGAAATCGTTGTACCCATCTTCCCCGGGGATCAGGTCGAAGATCGGAGATTGTCCTTCCACAGGGCGGGACTGATCCGAGGCGTAAACGAACACATACACAGGCGCTGATCGGAGCGAGCTGACATCAAACATGTAGTAGCTCACATCCTGGCCGTCCGGCCCGAGCGAGTGTCTGAGAAAATCAGAATCGTAATCAATCGGCTCGTTCGGTGCGGGTAAGTTCGGGGCTTCGGAACGACGCATCAGTGTTCCCGCTTCGTCCGAGAACCTGTCCACGGCAACAAATTCGATCCCGGTGTCGGGATTCACGTGAACCGGGTAAGGCACCACCGAAGGTTGTGGTTGTGGTTCCGTTGCGCAGGCCGAAAAGATCATCAAAGCAATCGCAATCGACAGAATGCCAACTATGGAAATTCTGCCTGCAACTCTCCGCCTTGCTTCATGCGACTTCCCGGCCCCCCGCGTTTGCCGCGCACGCGAGCGACGCTCTACGCCGTTGGTCCCGGTCATATATTGGTTCTCCGTTCGAAGACACGGTCAGTTTCGTATGACTCGCTGAAACTAGGTATGCGAGACCGCGCAAGTACACATATACGCATGGTCTGGGCCGACAGGCCGCATTGCAACGTGCCATTTACTCTGGCGAACTGGGGGCTGGCTCCAACTGCCAGCTGCCAGCCAAGATCACCCACTCAGGGAATTCTGACGATCGGGATTCCAAAGTCTCGTCCGTATATCGCACGCACATCGATGCCTGGCCCCGGTTTAGTGTGCGACAGCAGTGCGCCAGAGCAATGCGCCAACGCAATGCGAAAAGTCCAGATACGCTAGAAGTCGTTACGGAATGTTTTCCACCATCTCGGCACATATCGCTATATCTTGCTGACAGAGTATTACGACATTCCCTGCCACCATAAAATCGTTGTATTGCTTACGTTGCCCACTCGCAAAAATGGCGTTGCCCTGAATGTTCGCGTTGGAAACTCGACCCACCGCCGCGCTGGCCGATTCGACCCCGACGCCCAGCGCGTCGGCGTGCGAACTGTAAAAGCGAATCTCCACGTCCTGGCTCTTGTAAAACCCGTACCAGATCTCGTTCGATTCAGGAACCGTTTCGGTCGAAAATTCCTTCGACTTCTTCCAGCCAGCATTCACGAACGAATCGACACCAAACGTATCGCTAACTCTCACGATAACGATTACATCCACTTCTTCTTCAGGCGCTGTGACGGGGGCGTCGACTACAGACGAATCTGAACCGCAAGCAACCATGGACAGGCCCGCGATTCCAGCCACGACAATCGCCAGAGGCCAACTTGTTTTTACATGAGCTAGGAATTTCATACCTTCACCCTCTGTCGCCACAGAAAATACTGCCCGGACTGCGCGATCTTATCGGGTCGATCATGGCTGACACAACTGGAGTCCTGGAAGCGAGTCTGCCCCGCCACCAGTAATGCCGGTGCAGTAAGTCAATCAATTCGGCCAGCAAGTCGGCCAGCAAAACCACCAGCAACGCCATCAGCACACAAAAAACCGCCGCCCAGCGATGGGCGGCGGTCATAATTACCGTTGTTGTCCGGTTTTTTGCTACTTCTTCGCCATCGCGAGTTCGGTCAGCCGTGCCGCCTGGAACCGGAGTGCGCTGACAATCGTCAGCAGCGCAAGTGCGATTCCACTGAACAGCAACGCCATACCTACGAATTTAAGTGGAACAAGCCAGGCCAGAGTCGACTTGATTAAGGCCAAGTCCGATAGCAGACCAGAACCAGCTGCCGCCGGGTTCAACACCGTTGCAATCGAGTTGTTCCAGTAGTCGTACGTAACCGACCCCAGCCAGACAGAGATACCAAAAGTTGTCATCAGAACCATCATTCCCATCATCATCAACATTGGGAACAAGTTGCCGGTCATCGGTTTTTTGATAACTATCTGGTCGGCACCCAGGGCTCTTTGAATTTTCCCTCCGGCCACCCGAAGGTTTCCAAGTATCGTCGCGAGCAGGAACGTAATGCCACCAAGCATCAGCCCAAGGCCCAAAAACTTGAATCCGGGCAACCACACCATAATCGAGTGGATTCTGGCCTGATCAATCGCTATAGCCGAGCCTCGTGTTGCCGCTTCGCGCACTTCTTTCGAGTTCTCGAAGTAACTTGCTGCATACCCCGAGAGAAAGAATCCGATTATGAGCGAGATCACCAGGATCATCAGGCCCATGATTACCATGGGAGCCCACATCCTGTTCGCCATGCTCTGCATGCCAGTCATTGCGACATCGCCACCCTTGACGGTGACTGCCGGAATGCCGTTTACCCTTGTTGCGGTTTGTGTTGTCATGATTGCCCTCCAGCATTATCTCCACCAGTGTTTTTGCCGTTTATCAGCACCGGCAGTGCAGCGGCAAATGCTTCGCCACGCAACTGCAAATTTTTGACAATTACTGCCAGCGAAGCCGCTATTCCGGCGAACATCATCGCAAGACCAAGGAATTTGAGTGGTTCAAGCCACCCCTGAACCGCGCTGATGGTCCCGATCTGTGAAAGCAGTCCCGACCCTGAAGCGGCTGCGTCGCGGGTAGCTTTGGTCTCTGAAAAATAGTCACCGGCGGATACGCCAAGCGCGATTCCAACGATTAAGGCGACCATCTCAATCATCACCCCGGCCAGGAGTAGGACACCTACCAATTTCACACCAGAGTGTTGTACGTGCGTCCGCCGGGAGATTTCATGTAAGGTCATGAATCCCTCCCTACCTGAACTTTGGTAATCCCCGTCCCTGGGGCCATCTGGCTGGATATGCGAATGTGATGCGACCACGACGTAAAACGGTGTTTTTTGAGTTCAATATCGCGAAGTTCCGGCGCTATTCGTACTGATTCTCATAAACCTCAGTGCCCCTAAACCGGCACGTTTCGTCCCATACCCGGACGATTTCAACCGTTTAAGGAGAACCGAAAGCGCACAACGCGGCTATGTACCAGCAAAGGCCCGCAGGGAGAGCTAAAATCCGCACGGCAACTCACCAATCACCCGTAGTTTCTCATTGGACCGAATAGACCATGCTTAAGGCCGGAGCCGGACGATCTGACATCACCCCACCTATTGGGATAGCCCATGCCGGGTGGGGAGCCGCCACTCATCAGCGGGCCGAGGGCATCGACATGCCCTTTTACGCGACCGCGCTATACGTGACCGACGGCGATCTCGAACTGGCAATCGTCGATCTGGATATCGGCATTCTCACCAATGAAGACGACGCTGCCATACGCACAGAAGTTGAAGCGGTCGCGGGTATCACGCCCGAGAACCTCCGACTCTCGGCAACACACACCCATTCCGGCCCGGTGAACCGTGGCTCGTGGCTCGATGAGGGCGTCGAAATGATCGGGCCCTACTGGGATTCGCTCCCATCTCGAATCGCCGAAGCCATCAATTCAGCGCGCTGGGCCGCAAAACCAGCACATGTCGGGGTCGGTAAGGGAACAAGTTCGATTAACGTAAACCGACGCCCTGCACTACCCGATGGCACGCTTTTCACAGGACGTAACTGGGATGGCTTTGTAGATCGAGAAGTTGGCATTGTTGCCATCAACGACACGGTCGGAAACCCGATCGCAACACTGCTGAACTACGCCTGTCACCCCACCATACTTGGCCCGGCAAACAAGCTGCTCTCGCCCGATTATCCCGGCACCGCACGCAAAGTAGTCGAACAACATGTCGGCGGACTCTGCCTGTTCCTCCAGGGAGCAGCCGGTAACTGCGGGCCAACTCACGGATTTATTGGCGAAGTAAAAGTGGCAAAGTGGCTCGGCACCCGGCTTGGGCTTGAGGCGGCGCGTGTTCGGTTGGAAATAGACCCGGTGCCCCGAAAAGAACGGCTGATAGAGGTCGTGCCCTCCGGTGCGGACCTTGGCATGTACGAAGATGAACCAGATGGCGAACCAGATGACACTCTGCGAGTTGTCAACCAAATGGTTGAACTACCGGTCGGAACTTTTCCGTCAATCGATGATGCGCAGGCGGAGTTCGATCAGATGGTCGAAACTCTTAATGCAACCCGAAAAAATGGCTCAGAGAGCGCTGTTAAGGAGGCAGTGAAAAACGCCAAGCGTTCCGGGTTTGTGCTCGCTAATGCCCAGCGGACCGCCAACGGCCCCATATCAATGCGGATTCAGGCGATGCGAATCGGCCCAGCCGCACTGGTAGGGGTCCCGGTCGAAGCTTTTTCGGAAATTGGCCTGGCCGTTAAAGAATCATCGCCAGCCGCGCAAACACTGTTCAGCGGATACACCAACGGCAGCCTCGGCTACATGCCAATGGCCGATGCTTACGAACAGGGCGGCTACGAGGTGACGACTACTCCGATGGCCGCCGGGGCCGCCGGGGTGGCCGCCGGCGCTCGCCGCTGCCCGACTTCTACATTGGGGCCC
>CAYLWG010000029.1:0-18931 GCA_964387235.1 uncultured Dehalococcoidales bacterium | reverse complement strand
GTCGCAATCTACCCTCCCTCAGTCCCTCCCGAAGGAGGGAAGGCAGACAGGCTCCCGGCGTAGAACTTGGGCACTAGCGCGAGCTCCGCGGGCGTTTGCTCCGGGCGTTCGAGGCGAACTTGGTCGCATTTCGGCAGATCGCGTTTTGCTGATGTTTGATTCGTGGGGAGGGATTTGGTTTCGGCGGTGCCAGAGTTTTGGGCGCAGGCGATATTAACAAGCCCTGGCGTGCCCCGCGGAGCTGCATACGCGACCAAGTCGTCCGACGACGCCCGGAGCTAACGCACGCCAGCGCGCACTAAATCCTCACCCAGAGCAAAACGCCCGGCATGGCCTCATACTTGTCCTGCAGGCATGCCCGGCCCTTTACGCTAATCGCCAGCCACATAACGAAAATACCAACCACACCATCCTCGCCGAAATACCTCGCCATCTCCAACACTTAATGCCATCCTGAGGCTCTCGAAGGACGGCACACCAGCCAGCACCCTCCAACTCAGCAAACAACAAACCCATGACCCCCAAACCCCAACACCCCCGCCACCGACGACATAGCCGCCCTCAGACAAGCCGCTCTCGACCACATGTACGTCGGCATGACCAACCAGACCATCATGGCCGAAGAAGGCGGGCCCCTCATCATGGCCTCCGCCGACGGCATCTACGTCACCGACGTCGACGGCAACACCTACATCGACGGCATCTCCGGCATGTACTTCCGCAATGCAGGCCATGGGCGAGAGGAAATCGCAAAAGCCGTCTACGACCAGCTCAACACCGTCAGCATGAACGTCTACGCCGGTGCCACCCCGAAAAGCATCCAGCTCGCCGCGAAGCTGGCGCAAATCACCCCTGGTGACCTCACCCGCACCTTCTTTTGCCAGGGCGGCTCCGAAGCCAACGAATCCTCACTGAAAATGGCCCAGGCCTACCACGTCCGCCGCGGCGATAAAGGCCGATTCAAGATCATCAGCCGCAAAGGCTCGTATCATGGCTCCACCTACGGCACCATGTGGCTCGGCGGCCACCCCGGCTTTCCCCGCACCGACTACCAACCCAAACCCGCCAACGTCGTAACCGTCGGGCAACCCCTCTACTACCATGACGATTACGGATCCAGTTCAGCCGAACAAAACGCAGAACGGGCCGCACAGGCAATCGAAGACGCGATTATCTTCGAAGGCCCTGAATCGGTATCCGCAGTCATCGGCGAACCCGTATCGCAGCCGCTCGGAGGCGTAGTCCCGCCGCCAAATTACTGGCCGAGAGTTCGTGAGATTTGCGATAAATACGGCGTATTGCTCATCTTTGATGAAGTGATTACCGGCTTCGGGCGGCTCGGCAAGTGGTTCGGTGCCGAATTCGTTGGGGTCACCCCCGACATCATGTCGTTCGCCAAGGGCATAACGTCGGGCTACTTCCCGCTTGGTGGTTCGATTTCGACAAGCAAGATCGCCGATGCGTTCGCCGGTGGGCCCGAAAAGGTCTGGAGTCACATGTTCACCTACTCGGCACACCCGGGCGGGGCGGCGGCGGCGTTTGCGAACCTGGAGATAGTTGAGCGAGAGAATTTGGTCGAGAACGCCCGGCTTCGGGGCGAGCAGATTTCAGAGGCTCTTCTTGAGATGAAAGCCAGGCATGCTATAGTCGGCGACGTGCGGGGCGTAGGGCTAATCCAGGGTATCGAATTCGTGAAGGATCGCGAGACGAGGGAGCATTTCGATGCGTCGGTGGGCGTGAACGCAATGCTCACGGAAGAACTCAAAAAGCGTGGCGTCTGGATACGGGTTCCGGCCTACATCCTGCCAATAGCCCAACCACTAACAATCACAGCCGACGAAACCAACAACCTGACCACCATCATCGACGAAGCGTTGGGGGCGGTTGAGGTGAGGTTGGGGGTCTCATAGAAGACCAACGATTCGTCGCGAACAGCGGCATATGTCGTATGAAGGCGAAACGTATTGAGGCTTCCAAATCTTTCAGCGGCGGATCTCGAGCAATTAATACCTGGTCTTGCTGTCACTGGCACAAACTCTGAAGGTGGTCAGAAGATTGTCTTCGAGTCCTCATATCAGGGCACACCGTGCGCACTAAAAGCGATGCTAATCAGCGCTGAAGCTTTAGGGTCAGAGACTGACTCGAACTATTCCGACGACGCGGCAATTCTTAGGGCAAGGCGTGAAGTCGAGACACTTGGCGACGTTGATAACCCCAATCTTGTATCTCTGGGGCCGGTGCCGATGCAGGAATTCAAGATCCACGGCGAGAGAATCTTGGTGTTTTCTGAAGAGTGGATCGGAGGTGGATCACTGAGTGATGCAATCAATAGCGGCTCACTTCTACCAATCACTGAAGTATTGAAAATGGCTCGATGTGTGTCATCTGCAATATGTTCTCTATGGCAAAACTCTAAAATCCACAGAGATATCAAGCCAGGGAACATCATGCGCCGGGAAGATGGTTCTGGTTACGTGCTTTTAGACATGGGCATGGCTTTTGACGTTGGAGACACGTCTATTACCCCGAGCGGATTTGTGGTCGGAACTCCGCCGTATTATTCCCCGGAGCAAGTAATTCATCGAAAAAATCGCCGCATTGATTTTCGCTCCGATTTTTACTCACTTGGAATTGTTATCTACGAAGCGCTCACGGGCAGTCACCCTTACGCCGTAGCTGGAGATAGTGCGGATGACATCATCACCAAGCTCCTCGAAGGTCCGGTACCGCCGCCACCATCTGATTCACGAACAGGCATTGGCAGCGAAGTAGACGATCTTGTCAGAAGGCTATTGCAACCGAGACCGTACCAGCGATTTCGAACATGTGCGCAAGTTGAAGAATTAATATCTGAGATCGAGTCTTCAATCCAGTTATCAGTCGACTAGTTACATCCAATCAGAGGAGAATCAAATGCTTCTAGCACAGCAAGGCAACGCCGATGGGGACAAAACTGCGACTGGACTGAGTGAGCAAATCCTTGATGGTTTGATCGTTAGCCCAAAGAACCTTATCCCACGCACTCTCGAGACGAACATGGTCAACTTTGCAGCTAATCATCCGAATTCGAGGCTATATTTCGATCCGCAGTTCTACTCGACAGTTTTCGCACCTCGAAATATCGGGAAACTGAAGGATTATGTAGATTTTTATCCTACGGCCACACTAAGACGTCAGCATCTGCAGCAAGCTTCGGATGTCAGAATCCATGTCGAGCGTGTGCTGGATTATCAGGCGTTGCGCCCGATCCATTCGATGATCTCTCCAAGCGTAATGGTAGGTTCACTGTCAGATACATGGTCACGTATTGCCATGACATTTGCTGAGGAATCTTCTGCGTATCACAAAGTTAGAGGGTTTGATCCCGATCTACTAGTGACCATTGCCTTTGATGAAACATGCCTCAGAGACTTCGACACGGTAGAGAGTTATCTCGATGAACTGACGACCCTAGATGTCGCTGGTTTTTATCTGCTCGTCAGAAGAAACGACGAGGGATACCAAGCGTCTACTGAGCAAGAGATACTCGTAAACCTGCTGTACTTAACTCATGCGTTGAGCGAGGTAAATGGATATCGTGTGATTGCAGGATATTCAGATTTTATTGGAGTGGGTCTAGTAGCAGCCGGTGCCGAGGCGATCGCCACTGGCTGGGATCATACTTTGCGTCAGTTTTCTATGAGACGATGGGAGCCGAATACCGGCGGGCAACAGCCTAATCCACGTTATTCATCAGGACCTATGATGAACACCCTGCTCGTTTCACCGGAACTTGATTTCGTCTATGACGCGGGGTTTATCAGCCGAGTTATTACTGGTACGTCACGAGACGGCGATTTTTTAACTACCCGCCCAAGTGCCGTGTCATGGAGCAAAAAACAGTGGCAAATCCATCACTGGGAAGTCATAAATGGGTTGCAGCGTGACGTACAGTCCGCTGGTTCTTTCGCAAATAGGTTCGGCATTTACAAATCAAAAGTTAATGCAGCTTTAGATTTATATGATGAGGCCGACCGCCATGGCGTCGTATTTGACGTGGCTTCTAGTCGACGTGAAATATCAACAATGTCAGAAGCACTCGATGACTTTAGGGCTCTTGTCTAATGAATCCGAAATACTCAGAGGCAGAACTAGTCGAAGAATTTCTGACAAAATCACCTCTGCCGTATCACAAGAGCCATGAGAGATTTGTCGGAGCATACGTGCCCGAGGTTCGTATGACTCAAGGTCGGCCAGATCTCGTGATTAGTTCGCCTCTCCAGCCTTTGTCGAACGAGGGTCTCGATGGCAGGATGGTGAGCGCATTGTTGAGCCCTCGCAATTGCTCAGTTTTAGGAGGGTTGACGGCTCAGCAATTTTCTTCGGCTGAAAACCTTTCCAGCAAATGGGGCTTGAACAGAGTTCTTGTGTCCCGAACCCTGTCTCAGTTGGTCGAGACTGGACTCGTCGAAGAAAGCAGCGATAAATATCGCCTGTCAGCTTGTGCGAGCAGTAATTTGAGCAATTTGTGGGCCATCGAGTTTAAGTTAACCGATTGGAAGCGAGCGTTGTATCAGGCGATTCGCTATCGGTCTTCGGCTCAGCGAGTCACGGTTATTATGCCGAGGCGCGATCTACTATCTTCGCCTCGTGTCACACTGAGCTATTCAAAATACAATATCGGTCTTTCTTTGTTTGATCCGGAAACTCGGTCACTGAAATCGGTGGTTCGTACGAAGTCTATGAAGCCGTATTCAATGCGTAATTACTTTTACGCTCTTGGACAGTACTTGAACGGGTGCAACTCCAACTGAATGCGAGCGCCATCCACCCCTTGACCAAACCCACCAACCCATAACAACCTAAAACCAAGACACCGGCCCACGACCACCGGGCCGGCAAGCGCACAGGCGCACATTTAGCTCTGGGCGTCATCGGATGACTTGCCAGATGACTGGCGTGCGCAAGTCGCCGCTGCAATCGACCCTTCCCGTAGCCCCTTCCCGAAGAAAGGGGAACCAGGCCAAGCCTCCAAGTCCAAACGCACAGCCGTCCAGTCCTGCAACACATTCGGCAGGCTCAACGCAGGCGGATCAGTTAAAACCCACGTCGCTGCAGTTGCAGTCATCCGGTGGCTAATGGCACACGAGTACAAATCTGCCCTCGCCGTCACGACCGTCGTCACTCCCCGCACCTTAACCCCAGTCGTCGTCACCCCCCGCACCGTAACCCCCGTCGCATCCGCCGCCCCTCTCTGGGCATCCAACCTCTGCACGGCTCAACCAGCGAGAGAAAATACTTTGGGTACACAGGCAAAACGACAGCGACAGAAAGAACGGAACCGCAGAAAGAACCGTGACCGCACTGCATCCATACGAAAAAACCGTATTAAGCAATTCCTGATATTTGCCCTCATCGCCGCCGTCATAACCGGCGTCATCGGACTCGTAATCGTCACGATCGATCCGCTACCAGGCACCACTTTAGGGCGTCATGGCGGCTAGAGAAGCGGAACCCAGTGGTCGCGTCGCATTTCACCTTCCCTCAGATTCCCTTCTAACAAGGCAAGAAAGGGAGGATCGGGGGCTCCAGACGAGGCGTTGGCTCCGGGCGTTGTCGGGGCGGACTTGCCAGATGACTGGCGTGAGCAAGTCGCATCATGCGGCTCCGCGGGGCATGCCAGCGCTCAAGGAAATCCACCCACTTCGTCAAGCTCACCCAGCCCTGAAATCCCCTCCCTGAAAGGGCGATTGGACATGCACGCTCTCCAATCAGAAAACCCTTCTCAACCGAGAAAGGCCTTTTTTCAAAAGTGATGTATTTTTACCCGTGAGTCGCCTACACGAAAAAGCCCTTCTCAAACGAGAAAGGCTTTCTTTTCATATAAAGGCGATATGCACTCGCCTACGCTCGCGGCCACCTACACGTTGGACAGTGAGATGCCTTTTTTGTCGAGCGTTCGCATTTCCCGGGCCGTAAGCTTCACGCGGTAACGCTGGCCGTCAATGGTTACCCACTTGTTCTGCAGGTTTGGCTTCCAAATTTTGCGTGTCGCGTTCAGCGCGTGTGATCGGTTATGACCGAACTGCGGCTTGGGTCGGGATCCGAGACCCAGTTTCGCCCTGATCTGGTCGGAGCTTGGCATAACGATTAAACTCTCGAAATAATTTCTAAGTGTGTGGGGTGTCTCTTGCCGAGTAGCCGAATCGTTTACACAATTCAGCCTCGCTCGTTTGAGACTCTAACGTTATACGCTAACATGCAACTCGGGCTGTAACAACACAAATATTCTCAGTGAATTGTGGGTCTAGTTGGTCTATTTGAACTGTAATTGCTTAGCGATTGCAAAGGAGCAGGGCTGATGCAGAACTCCGCTGCCTCGTTCGACAGCACCGGCGCGAGGATACTCGTGAAAATGATTCGCGCCACAGCCGAGGCGGTCGGAGTCAACCGCGACACCATTAACGCGCTGAACGTGTTCCCGGTTCCCGATGGCGACACCGGCACCAACATGCTGCTAACCCTGCGGTCGGTGGTTGACGACCTGAACAATGATTCCTCGGGGTCGATCAATGATATCGCCAGAAGGATGGCACGTTCAGCGCTACTCGGTGCGCGCGGAAACTCGGGTCTTATTCTGGCCCAGTTTTTCAAGGGGCTGTCTGAATCGCTGGCAGAATCGGGTGACGATTCGGTACTGAGGGGGAAGAGCTTTGCCCGATCTCTCCGAATAGCCGCGACGAACTCGTACAAGGCCGTTCCTAACCCCGTGGAAGGGACGATGCTTACCGTCTATCGCGAATCTGCCGACGCAGCCGAGGAAGCGGCATCGCGACATCGTTCGCTGGAACGCGTGCTATCGGTGGTGGTTATGACGGCACTCGACACGGTGCGACGGACACCCCAAATGCTGCCGGTTCTCGCCGAGGCCGATGTTGTTGATTCTGGCGGGTTTGGTTTTGCAGTCATGCTGGATGGGTCACTCAGGGCGCTGCGGGGCGAAGAGCCAATCGCCCGAATAATTGATGTCCCGATGCCGGGCGGAACGAAATTTTCGGGTTCAGTGAAAGCCGATTTCGTGGAGGCTTCTGCAGAGATCGACTGGGGTTACTGCACAGTATTTGCGATCCAGTCCGAGTCGCTCGATCTCGATAAAATCCGCGCTCGCATGGACCAGATCGGTCGTTCACCAATCGTCGCCGGTGCCGATGGAATTGCCAAGGTTCATGTCCATATGGAAGACCCTGGCAAGGCGCTCAGTGTTGGTCTTGAATACGGCCAGATCTCGAATATCGAAATCGCCAACATGGATGAACAAACGGCGGGCTGGGCATCGGATCGACGAAACAGCGTTGACGATTCGCCCGTGGCGATACTCGTATCACCCAAAATCGCGGTAGTTGCAGTTGCTGCTGGAGATGGGCTGACCGACCTGATAATCAGCACCGGGCTTGGTGCGACGACGGTGGTGAAAGGCGGTGACACGATGAACCCGTCGGTGGCCGATCTACTGGCTGCCGTTAATGCGGCGCCTTCGAACAAGGTAATTTTGCTGCCGAACAACAAGAACGTGGTCGCGGCCGCGCAGCAGGTACCTGATCTGACTGGCAAAGATGTGCGTGTGGTGCCAACCCGATCAGTTCAAGTTGGGGTTGCTGCCCTGCTGGCATTCAACCTGGATATGACGCTCGACGAGAACGAAAAAGCAATGGGCGAAGTAGCGAGCGAAGTGGGAGAGGGCCGGGTGTGCAAAGCGTCAAGGGATGTAACGATTCATGGGCACGACATTAAAGCCGGGATGACGTTCGCAACTTTTGATGACGAGATCGTGACTGTTGGGGAAGACTCGCTTCTTGTGCTAATTAAGCTAATCGAGGGTCAGTCGAACGGGGCCGAAATCATAACCGTGTATACGGGGGAATCCGTGACCACGGAGCAGGTTAAAATATCGACTAAATCCCTCAAAAATACGTTCACCGATCTCGATATCGAAGTTGTGTACGGCGGACAGCCGCACTACGACTACCTGATTGCAGTAGAGTAGCCTGAACCTCGCTACCGGCGGATTCAGCCAAATACTCTTAGCTTGTGGGAACTTATGGCAACGAACGACCGGCATGCGTAATTCTGGAGCATACAAATGAGCATCGCAGTAGTGACCGACAGCACTTCCGACTTGCCCGTGGGCCTCGCTGAAAAGCATGGCATATCGGTCATACCACTGAATGTGCATATCGATGATGAGACATTCCTCGATGGAGTGACGATCTCGGCCGATGAGATGTACAAACGTCTTCCAGATTCAAAAGTGATCCCAACGACGTCGGCACCGTCGGTCGGGTCGTATGTCGAACTGTACGAGAAACTCGCAAAGACGCACGACGAGATCCTTTCAGTGCATCTCTCTTCAAAGTTGAGCCTCACACACAATTCGGCTGTCAATGCAGTGGCGGAAATGGGTTCAGATGGACCACGCGTCGAAATTATCGATACTCAGCAGGCTTCGATGGCCCTGGGCTGGATAGCGGTACGTGCCGCCGAGGCAATATCTGATGGGGCGTCGCTGGACGATGCGGCCAAACTTGCGAGAAGCCTGAGCGAGCGGGCGGTTTTTATTGGCATGGTCGACACTCTCAAATACCTGATACGCGGCGGAAGGATAGGTAAGGCGCAGGGTTTCGTCGGGTCACTTCTGCGTGTCCGGCCAATCCTAACCTTGCGTGACGGTGAAGCGCACCCACTGGAAAGGGCACGGAGCCGAAGCAAGGGAATTGCCAGGATTAAGACGCTGGTGTCAGAGTACGCCCCGCTCGAAAAACTTGCCGTGCTGTATACGACGGAAGAAGATATCGCCCGCGAGATAGCGAACGATGTCGCAGAATTCGCTCCCAATGGAGATGTGACGATCGCACAGCTTGGTCCGGTCGTGGGCAACTATCTTGGGCCGGGCACACTCGGGCTGGGCCTGGTCAGGGCCGATTCCAGCTGATGAACGGACGCGGACGTGATTCTGGGCGGAATTCGTCGGAATTATCACCGGAACGAGCGAAAAAATCACTCCGAAACGTTCTCGAATTAGAACGAAAATTCGAATTCACGGATCGCGCCGTCATGGGTGGTCTCGACCGGTTCATCGAACAGGCGTCCGGTTCACTTCCGTGGATTCGGGACATCGAACCGCTTCGTGGAACGAATTACGCGTCACTACAACCGGGGCAGCGTCATCGGTGGGCCGCGGCGGTGATGACGAAAATTCGTGCTGACGAACCGGTTTCGGTGACAGATCAGGGTGGGTCATTGCGGCCAACTTCAGCCCAAACTCCGGCTTCAGCTTCGCCCAAACTCGCTAAACCCAAATCGACACGGCGTTCTTCGTCACGCACGAAATACGAACTCGATACGCCGCTCGCCGAACTCAAATTCATCCACAAGGCAACACGCGGGAAGCTCTCGCGGCTCGAAGTTAAAAACCTCAGAGACATGCTGTGGCTCTTCCCGAACCGGCACGTCGATTATTCGAATGTCACCAAAATCGGCGAGGTTGTGTACGGGGAGTCGATGACCGTTTCAGGTCGTGTGGTCCGTACTGAAAAAGTCAGAATAGGCCCGCCGCCCGGAGCCGCGAAAATTCTTATCAACGATGGCTCCGGACTGCTCGAGGCGACGTTCTTCAGGCAGGCCTATCTCGCAGACAGGTTCAAGCGCGGCAGCATGATTGCGTTCAGTGGCGATATTGGCGCATTTCAAAACCGGGCGCAGATGCAGAACCCCGAGTACGACGAACTGCCCGAGGCACCCGGGCCCGGGCGTGCTTCTTCTGGCGACGATCTGCAGTTGACCCACGCAGGGAACCTGCTCCCGATATATCCATCGACCGACGGCCTTGTGCAACGGTCGATCAGGACCGCGACACGCAAGTCACTCGACGCTGGACTGCCGTTAATAGTCGAGTTCTTGCATGACGATCTGCGAGAGCGACACTCGTTCCCCCGCCTGCCAGAGGCTGTCGAATCGATGCACTACCCCGGCTCGCTCGAAGAGCAGTATTTGGCACGTCGGCGACTGGCATTCGATGAGTTGTTCATGTACCAACTCGCCGCGCTCAAAAAGAAAGCGGAGTGGCGTGGCAGACGAGACGGAATCGTGATTACGAGAGAAAAAGCCGACCCTGTTGTCGAATCATTTTTGGGTTCACTCGATTTCGAACTTACCGCCGACCAAAAAGATTCGCTGGATACTTTTCTTGCCGATATGGCGAGCGGCGTTCCGATGGGCCGGCTACTACAGGGCGAGGTCGGAAGCGGCAAGACCGTAGTTGCGCTTTCGGCCCTGCTCGCGGCAAATACTGCCGGATACCAGGGTGCGCTGATGGCACCAACCGAGGTTCTGGCCGAGCAACACTTTTTAAGTGTTTCAAGCCAGTTGCACGCCGAACCACTACCGAGCGAACCACGCGACGCGGTGCGGCAGGCGTATCTGCCGGGTTCCGGAAACCAGAATCGCCGAATTACGATTGTGCTGCTGGTTGGCAGCCTGCAACGGTCGATAAAATCGAGAATTCAACAGATGATCGCCGATGGGGAAGCTGATCTCATCATAGGCACGCACGCACTGCTGCAAGAACAGGTTTCGATACCCAGGCTGGGGCTTGCGGTGGTCGATGAGCAGCACCGGTTCGGCGTCGAACAGCGTGGAGCGCTCACCCGGCGCACGCCACGACCGCACCTGCTGGCGATGTCGGCGACCCCGATTCCCAGAACGCTTGCGCTAACCGTCTACGGCGATCTGGACATCACCACGCTGAAAATCTTACCGAAGGGCCGCCTGCCTATCACCACAACACTGGCGAAAAGTAAGGCCGGGGTCGATAAGGCGTATCAGCTGATTCGTGAACAGGTGACCATGGGGAGGCAGGCGTTCGTTGTCTGCCCACTGATCGAGCCGTCCGATTCGATTGAGGCAGCCTCGGCGACTGTGGAGTACGAACGGCTTTCTGGCGATACGTTCAGCGACCTGCGAGTTGGGCTATTGCACGGGCGCATGAAACTTGCTGAAAAACAGGATGTGATGGACCGTGTTCGGAACCGTCAGATCGATGTACTGGTCGCGACTCCGGTCATTGAAGTCGGAGTGGACATTCCCAACGCCACGGTAATGATGATTATGAGTGCAAACCGCTTTGGCCTCGCGCAGCTTCACCAACTTCGTGGGCGGGTAGGGCGCGGCGAAAGCGAAAGCCACTGTGTACTGGTGACACTAACCCGTGGAGAAACGGCGGGCGAGCGTATTAGTGCGGTACTGGAAAATTCGGATGGCTTCAAGCTGGCTGAAGAAGACCTGCGCATACGCGGTCCCGGCGATTATCTCGGTACGCGCCAGAGCGGGTGGGACGTGCTGAAAGTTGCCACGATTGACGATGTAGACCTGTTGCAACTGGCACGCCGGGAGGCATCGGACTTGATGACAGATGGGTCGCTCGACTGGATGGGCGCATTCCCTGAACTGACTACCGAGCTGGACCGGGTTACGTCGGAACAGATCACCGAATTTTCCTGAGCGATTTGCCGTTGTTGGAATGAGGTATTGCCACCAGCAAAAGTGACAGGACGATGAAGAACCTCGCGACTGCTCGCTTACAGCGCGTATAAAATCCGTGACCGGTGCGCCGGTAAAACCTTCGAGTAACTTTATGAACCCATCCAAAATACTTGTTACCGGAATGAGTGGTCTGATCGGCGGTCTCGCGGGAAGAAAGCTTGCCGAATCGTACGAAGTTACGGCACTCGGCAGAGGCGAAGTCGAGGGGTTTCCGACAACGGTCACGGACATCGGTGACGGCGTTGACGGCATCATGCCCGCACTCGTCAATGTCGATACTGTGGTACACATGGCTGCTTCGCGCGGGAACGTCTCTGCCGAAACTCATATCAAGGCAAACATAACCGGTGTCTACAACCTGTTCGAGGCCTGTCGGCTGTCTGGGGTAAAGCGGATTGTTGCCGCCAGTAGCGGAGCGGTCGTGGCCGGTTATGAGCAAGACGAGCCGTTCAAGTCGATCGTCAACGACCCGGAATTCGTGATGCCAACACCGAGACCGATGATTACAGTCGACGCGCCTGTGCGGCTGCGCAACTTCTACACCGTTTCCAAGATGTTCACAGAGAATCTTGGGCAGATGTACTCAGAGCAGTACGACATGTCGATTATTTGCATCAGGATGGGCAAGGTCGAGATCGACGATGTACCGTTGAATACCCGCAACGCGTCGGTATGGTGCAGCCACCGCGACATTGCCCAGATGATTGTCAGAGCCGTTCATGCGCCTGACGATCTGAAATATGCCGTGGTATTCGCGTGCTCGGACAACCCGACAAGGTATCGTGATATAGACCATGCGAGAAAAATTCTGGGATTCGTACCGCAGGATAGTTCGACCGACCACGGCTACTAGGATGTTTTATGGGTAGAAGCCTGAGAAATCGAGAAGACCTCCACGCCACGCATACGCCCGACCGCGTGGGCGAACGACTGGAGGAAGGGGTCCCTCAGAGTTATCTCAAAGACCTCGTGTATGGCGGAATCGACGGCACGATTACCACGTTCGCGGTAGTTTCTGGTGTTGTAGGTGCCAATCTCGATACCGGAATTGTCGTAATACTCGGCCTTGCCAACCTGCTGGCCGATGGTTTTTCGATGGCTGTCAGCAATTTTCTTGGCACGCGGGCCGAACGACAATTTCTCGATAAAGTAAGGGCCGAGGAACAGGAAGAGATCCGGGTAATTCCCGAAGGTGAGCGGGAAGAAATCAGGCAGATTTACCGTCGAAAAGGCTTTGAAGGCGAGCTGCTTGAACAGGTTGTTGAGGTTATTACTTCCGACGAGAAAGTCTGGGTCGATACGATGCTGCAGGTCGAGCATGGCCTGTTGCTCGAAGGGCCGGAACCGGGCCGTGCCGCGTGGTTCACGTTCATTTCGTTTATGGCAGCCGGGGCCGTTCCGATATTGCCCTTTATCATCAACCTGCTGGTTGCCGATGGAATCCCGTCTCCGTTCCTGTGGAGTTCGATTGCGACAGGCGTCACCTTCGTTGCCATTGGAATTCTCAAGGCTGGCGTGGTCGGCACAAGTCGGATTATTTCCGGCCTTGAAACGATCGCTGTCGGTGGTACAGCGGCGGCGCTTGCGTACGGGGTTGGCTGGTTGCTCAGGGGAATTGCCGACAGCCTGTAATTCGCATTGGCGTCGCGATTGACTCAGGCGGTCTGGCGACATAGCCTTCGGTTTAATTAAATAAAACGTCCCCGGTGTCTGGCGAAAAGAAGCTTTGCAGTTTCGAGCCGGATGAAAAGGGAAAGTAGTGAAAATCTGCTGCGGTAGCGCCACTGTTACCGGTTTGTGTACGTGTGGTTCTCCCGGCTCCAGCGCCCGATTGGCGTGACCTGAGGAACTTCGCCAGTTAGCTTCGTTAGCTTCGGGGGCAGCTGGCACTGAATGCGTACACGGCCGTAAGCCAGGAGACCTGCCAGGGACGTTTGGGCACGAACACTCCTCGCGTAAAGGGGTTGCTCAAAGGCCGAACGACGACAGAGTCGTGTTTGCCGCTGGCTTCCCCGTTTCGTAAAGGACCGGGGATTTTTTTTGTCACAGCCATCTTCTGAGATTTTGTTCACGATTTTTCAGGTACGGATACAGGAACGACACAATGCCAAAGACTGCCCCGACCAAGTTCACTCCACCGCCCAACATCAAACGGGTCCGCAAAGGGCTGGTGATTATCAACACAGGTAATGGCAAGGGCAAGACCACCGCCGGTTTCGGGATGTTATTGCGCGCATGGGGTCGCGGGATGAACACGATGGCGGTTCAGTTCATCAAGAGTGAAAAATCCAGATACGGCGAGCAGATGGCAGCCGAGAAACTGGATATCGAGGTCATACCTTCCGGCAGAGGCTTTACCTGGACATCGAAGGATCTTTCAGAAGACGAGGCGTTGGCGAAGCACGGGTGGGAGATCGCCAGAGAGAAGATCAACTCAGGCGACTACCACCTGATACTCCTCGATGAGATCACCTATCCGATTTCGTTTGGGTGGATAGACGTGAACGAGGTGGTCAAAGTCCTGAAGAACAAGCCCGAAATGCTGCACGTTGTTCTCACGGGCCGGGACGCGGAGCCGGAACTGATTGAGGTTGCCGATCTTGTAACCGAGATGAAAGAAATCAAACACCCTTACGCCGATCAGGGAATAAAGGCGCAAAAAGGGGTCGAATTCTGAGTGCCGAACCGGGGATTACGTGTGGGCCGAAAACCGCTATTGCTTCACCGGGTGAGCCTGTGCGAACAGCGAATTCACGGCTCTTGTGGAGGAATCTCGGCCAGAGGGTTGCGTTCGTAGCCAGTTAGCCAGAACTTGTTTTAGTTGAATCAATGAGGACGAGATGAAGATCACGATCAACGTGTCGAATGACGATATTGAACCGATTAGCCAGCGTCACGCAGAGGCGGCACGAGAGCGGCAGGCAAAACTTACCAAGCCTGCCGGAAGCCTTGGGCGACTCGAAGACATAGCGTGCCAGATCGCAGGCATTCAGCGCACAGATACGCCGTCAATCGATAAGAAATGGGTGGTCGTGGCGGCAGGCGATCACGGGGTGGTGGCCGAAGGAGTATCCGCATTTCCGCAGGCCGTGACGGCCCAGATGGTAAGCAATTTCCTGAACGGCGGTGCGGCGATAAGCGCGCTGGCCCGGCAGACCGGGGCGAACGTAAAGATAGTCGATGCTGGCGTTGCAAACCCGGTTCCGGGCGATATTTCGCAGCTGGTGGATCTCAAGTTGGCGAAAGGCACTCAGAACTTCACGCTCGGCCCCGCCATGCCGCGAGATCACGCAGTCGAAATCCTGAACCGTGGGATTAACCTGGCTTCCGAGATTTCGAGCGAAGGTGCCGACCTGATAGCAGTCGGTGAGATGGGTATCGGCAACACGACCTCGGCATCGGCGATCACCGCAGTGATGCTGAGTGAATCGCCAAAGAAAGTGACCGGGCACGGCACGGGAATCGACGAAGTTACTCGGCTGAAAAAGGCGTATGTGGTTTCACGCGCGATATCGGTTAACCAGCCGGACAGCGACGACCCGATCGGCGTACTGGCCGGGGTTGGTGGATACGAAATTGGCCTGATGGCAGGCGTGATACTCGGTGCGGCCCGAACGCAGACACTCGTGGTACTCGATGGCTTCATATCTACCTCGGCGGCGTTGCTGGCCGCTGCGATAGCGCCCGCATCGAAGCAGTACATGATCGCCTCTCACAAATCGGTCGAGCCGGGCCACATACTGGCGCTCGAACACCTTGGGCTGACAGCCGCTATTGATCTTGATATGCGACTCGGTGAGGCCAGTGGCGCAGTGCTTTCTATCCCGATTATCGAATCGGCAGTGCGCCTGCATAACGAGATGGCGACGTTTGAAGAAGCTGCGGTTTCCGGTAGAGAGGAAACGATTCCAGGCCAGGGATCAGTTATTACAGGCGAGGAAGAAGTGGGTGAACCAGAATCGGTAACCCGCTAAAACCGCTGATCGACGCATTCACCCTGCTAACGGTGATTCCGGTTCCGTTCACAGGCAGCAATGCCCCAACGGCACCGAGCAAGTTTGCCCCGTTGTTCTTTCCGCTAATCGGGCTGGTCATCGGCCTGGCAATGGCGTCGGCCTTCGCACTTATCGGCCTCGTTTTGCCAGTTCAGCTCGCGGCCGCGCTGATGCTTGCCGCGGGCGTAGCTTTGACCGGGGCAATTCACATTGACGGGCTGGCCGATTTCACTGACGGGGCGTTTGGCGGGCGAAACACAGAAGACCGACTACGGATTATGAAGCTTCCCGATGTCGGGGCGTTCGGCATGACGGCGGTTGTGCTGGTGTTGCTGGTCGATTGGACTGCGGTATCGTCGCTGGGCGATTCGAATTCCTGGGTGGTACTGGCGCTCGCGGGTCTAATTTCTCGGACGGCTCCGCTGGTGGTCATGTCGATGACTTCGTATATATCGTTACAGGCACCCGGGCAGGGATTGGGACAGAGTTACGTTGGGCTTTCCCGCTCGGCCCTTCTGGCGACGGTTTTTATCGTCGTAGGCATTGCTTTCGCGATCGGAGGCTGGTTGGCCGTGGCCGCGGCATTTGCAGGTCTGTTGATGGCTTTCGTGGTTGGGGCTTTCGCGAAAAAGCGTCTTGGCGGTGCGAACGGAGATGTTTACGGGGCAAGTGTTGAACTTTCGTTTGCGGTTGCCCTGATCGGGGCGATTGCGGTTATTGATGCGGGCGAGAAATTTGAGCCGATCTGGTCGGGATTGCCGTTCTTTTAGTATCGGTTATGCCGGAGATAATTAACGGATAGCGGGAGATGACGAACTGGGACGGCTGATTCTGATAAGGCACTGCGAAACCGAAGCGAACGCCCTTGGAGTTGTGCAGGGACACAAAGACGCGCCTTTGTCACCGAGAGGGCTTCGGCAGACGAAACTGGTCGGTGAGTATGTGAATAGTAATTTTTCTATCGACCGGGTCGTGTCGAGCGATCTGTCACGGTGCGTCGATACGGCAAGCGGCATTGACGCCCCGATCTCCACCAGTCCGCTGCTCAGAGAGTTGGATTTTGGCGAGTGGGAGGGTCAAAAATGGTCCGATCTTAGTGCCAGAGGCCGGAAAGAGTCAGAAATGATGCGCCGATTGCAGAGTGGAGATACGAATTTCACACCGCCGGGAGGTGAGCGGGTTTCGCGCATGAACGCAAGGGTCGAGCAGGTGATAATAGACGAGAATCTTCGGAATTCTAGCCAGACGATCGCCGTGGTTTCACATGGTGGTGTGTTGAAATCTCTGGCTGTAAGCATTCTCGGATGGCCCGCGACTACAGCGGTTAATCTGACGTTTTTTGTTGGCAGCGTTTCATCTATATCTGTCAGCGACAGTATTCCGAAGCTCGATCTACTAAACCATTTCGAGCATCTGAACCCTTCGTATGTGAACGCGGGCGCAGGCGATTCAAGCGGGAGGCCGTTGAATTAATGGGCACGCTACACCTGATAACCGGTGGTGTGAAGTCGGGCAAAAGCAGCTACGCGCTGCAACTTGCCAGAGAATTCGCGGGAGATTCGCCGGTGAGGTTTATCGCGACGGCACGGCGTGGTGTTAGTGATGATTCACTGGACCGACGGATCGAGCGCCATGCGGCTGAACGGCCCGGACACTGGACATTGTTTGAACCACCAGCAGATCTGATCGAGTCCATCGGCGCTGATGACGATGAAGTGATGACCATCGTCGATTGCATCACGCTTTGGGTTGGCGATCTGGTGTCGGCACCTGACTATAGCCATGAAACTGACATTTCAAATTATGTGGCGGAACTGGTTGGGGCCATTCGATTGTCGGCACGCCCCACGCTTGTTATCACGAATGAAGTAGGCTCTGGGGTCGCACCCGCCACCGTGATCGGGAACGACTTTGCTGATGAACTTGGCAGCGTAAACCGGCTGATCGCCAGCGCAGCCGATAGGGTGACACTACTGGTTGCGGGCCAGCCGCTGCGCATTAAGTAGGTGCGCTCGGGCGCTACCAGTCGCCCGCGTCGTATTCGGCGGGTAAGCTGCCCGTAGCATCAGCAAATCAAAAAGGCCGGACATGGCAGATTCAAAAAAGATACTGGTAACAGGGATGAGCGGGCTTATCGGCGGGATAGTCGGGCGCCATCTCGCTTCTCTAGGACATGAAATACGGGCGCTCAACAGGCAGCCTGTCGAGGGTTTCGACACGGTGCAGGCCGACATCACCGATTACGACGCCATCCGACCCGCCTTCGATGGCATCGACACTGTAATTCACCTTGCTGCCTATCTCGGAAATGACGATAGATCGCAAATCGATGTCAATATCACCGGCACTTACAACCTGTTCAAAGCTGCCGGGGAGGCGGGCGTAAAACGCTTCATTTTCGGGTCATCTGGTGCGGTTCAGAGAGCTGCCGAGATGTACGAACCGATCAAGTCGATGGTCGAGGCGAGAGTTGGCGATATTCCAGCCCCCCGACCGGTCGTTACCCATCTCGACCCACCGTGGCCCGACAACATGTACGGGGTAGTTAAGACGGCGGGCGAGGCGATGGCGCGCCTGTTTTCAGAAACGCATGGTTCGGCGATAGTGGTGCGAATTGGGCGTGTTCGTGCCGAAGATCGACCTCAGAACGCCAGGGAGGCATCGGTCTACTTTAGCCACCGAGATGTCGAGCAGATGTTTACAAAATGCGTCGATGCTCCAGACGACCTGAAGTGGGACGTGTTCTACGGAGTATCCGACAACTTCACAAGGTTCAGGGACATAGCCCACGCAAAAAAAATGATCGGCTACGTGCCGCAAGACGGGATTCAGAGCTGGCCGCTGGCGGATTGAGGCCCCTCGTCCAATCTCGCTATAGATTTCAGGCGAAAATTCCGTTGGGGAGCGGTACTATGCTTTCTCTCCGAAACCCACTATCCGAATGAGAGACACCATCAATGTTGCTTTTCAAAGAACAGCACGTTGCTCCGATTTTGGACGGAACAAAAACCCAGACGCGTCGACTATGGCCCCACGGACGACGGGTAAAACTGGACAGTACCCACATTGCCAAAACGGTAATGATGGATCCGAAATCAGCATTCGCCCGAATTAAAATATCGGACGTGTTCCAAGAATCACTTTCGGACATTTCCCAAGACGACGCTCTGGCTGAAGGATACTCGACGATTCAACGTTATTTGGACGCTTTCGCGACTATCAACCGCCTGAATGACCGGCCTTCACACGAGATCAAGAATATCAAAGTGTGGGTCGTGAAATTCGAAGTTGTGGAGTCCATGCGATTCTAGGTAAGTCGTGGATACCACAACCCAATAATTATCCAGCTGTTCGGATGA
>CAYLWG010000028.1:7323-18963 GCA_964387235.1 uncultured Dehalococcoidales bacterium | reverse complement strand
ACATGGGCGCACAGCTCCTAAAGGAAGTCTCTAAGAAGACTAACGACGACGCTGGCGATGGCACGACTACGTCGACTGTTCTGGCCCAGGCGATCATCGCCGAAGGCTTCAAGAACGTCACGGCAGGTGCCGACCCAATGGCACTCAAGCGCGGCATGGAACTCGCTATGGCAACTGTTCGAGACTCGATCAAGGGCCAGTCGACCGCCGTCGTTTCCAAGGAACAGATCGAAAGCGTCGCTATCCTTTCTTCACATGACGACGAGATGGGCACGCTCATCTCCGATGTTATGGACAAGGTTGGCAAGGACGGCGTGATTACCGTTGACGAGTCGAAGTCTCTCTCATACGAGACCGAGTACGTCGATGGCATGAACATCGACCGCGGCTTCCTTTCCCCTTACTTCGTGACCAATTCCGAACGACAGGAAGCGACTCTCGACGACCCGTACATCCTGATCACTAGCCAGAAGATTTCTTCTGTTTCTGATCTGCTGCCGGTTCTCGAAAAAGTGCTACAGACCAACAAGAACATCCTCGTCATCGCCGAAGATGTCGAAGGTGAAGCACTCGCCACGCTTGTGGTGAACAAGCTCCGTGGCACGCTCAACGTCGTTGCGGTCAAGGCCCCCGGATTCGGTGACCGCCGCAAGGCAATGCTGGAAGACATCGCTATCCTCACCGGAGGAACGGTTATCTCTGAGGAAATCGGTCGAAAGCTCGACACGATTACTCTCGATGACCTCGGCAAGTGCAAGCAGGTCGTCGTGAAAAAGGACGAAACCACTTTTGTCGATGGCGCCGGTTCCAAGGACGCTCTCAAAGGTCGCAAGGCCGAGATCGAGACCCAGATCGAAGACACCAGCTCCGACTACGACCGTGAGAAGCTCCAGGAGCGGCTCGCCAAGTTGTCCGGAGGTGTCGCCATTCTCCGGGTCGGTGCAGCCACCGAAATCGAGATGAAAGAGAAGAAGCAGCGCATGGAAGATGCCCTCTCGGCTACCCGTGCTGCTGTCGAAGAAGGAATCGTACCCGGCGGCGGAACCGTCCTGATACGCGCTTCCAAGGCCCTCGAATCTGTCACATCGGATAACGACGATGAGCAGACGGGCATCAACGTTCTAAAACGCGCACTCTTGGCCCCCATCAAGGTCATCGCAGCCAACTCTGGCTTCGAGGGTGCTGTAATCCTTGCTAAGGTTTCTGAAAGCAAGCAAAAGAACTTTGGCTTCGATGCCCACAAGGGCGAGTACGGCGACATGGTGAAGATGGGTATTGTTGACCCGGCCAAAGTCACTCGCGCCGCTGTCGAAAATGCAGTTTCCGTTGCTGGCATGATTCTCACTACCGAGACTCTTATCAGCGAGAAGGACGAGCCAATGCCGGCAATGCCGGGCGGGCCTCCCGGTGGAGACATGGGCTTCTAAATAAAGCACTATGCAAAAAAGGGCCGTTCCGTTATGGAGCGGCCCTTTTTTATTCCCTGAAACAGATGCGCCTTCACCACTACTTCCCGTACTTCACGAAGCTTCTCGTACGACCGTTTCATCCTGAACACGCCCGACGGCCGACGAAATTCAACTATCCTGATACCCGTGTTCACTAAAACGACAAAACACTACGACGCTGTTTATTCCGACAAAGATTACGAAGTTGAATCGGCAACGCTAACCTCGCTAATCCACGAACGGATACCCGGGGCCCAAACACTGCTCGACGTGGCCTGCGGCACGGGCCGTCACCTTGAACATCTCGCCCGGAATTCAGAGTTCGATTGCACCGGGGTGGACCTCGATGACGAAATGCTGGCCGTCGCGCGCGAGCGGGTGCCCGCAGTCGCACTTCACGCCGGGGACATGTGCGACTTTGCCCTCGGCACTCAGTTCGACGTGGTCACGTGCCTTTTCTCATCCATTGGCTACACAAAAACTGTCGACCGCATGGAACAGGCCATCGCAAACATGGCTTCTCACGTTCTACCCGGTGGAATTCTTATGGTAGAGCCGTGGATCACACCGGAAGAGTGGATCGTTGGAAAGGCCCACTCTTCAACAGCAGAAACAAGTGAGTTCGTTGTAACCCGCATGATGGTCGCTGAACCGGTCGAACGCGGACGGGTAGTGTTCGAGTACTTGATTGGTGATTCGAGCGGGATAAGTCGTGTATCCGAAACCCACGAAATGGGCTGGTTCACTCACCTGGAGTACATGTCGGCCATGCAGAAGGCTGGCCTGCACGCCGAACGTATCCAGCCCGGCCTTACCGGTCGCGGCCTGTATATCGGGCGAATATCGTAAATAAGACATACCCTGTGCTATTCACGCGCGTACTGGCCCCCACACGGGTTGTAAGTGACAGCACTCTGATGTGATGACCTCGCACATTGCTAAACTGGCAACAGCAGAAGGCTGTTCGTGTGTTTTGCGGTATGTAGAACCCGCAATCGGAGCTCCACCATGGCGCACGAAACCGGCCTTCCGACCAGTTAGCACCCGATATGGATTCATTCCGCTTTGTGCACGCGGCGGATCTTCACATCGATTCACCCTTCTCGGGTATCGGTGACGTTGATGGCCGCGTAGCGAACCGTCTTAGAGAGGCTACGTACGAAGCCTTTCAGAACCTTGTCGACCTGTGCATTAAGACCAACGCCGATTTCCTCGTTATCGCGGGCGACATTTACGATGGCGCAGACCGTTCGGTCAGGGCGCAGCTCAGGTTCCGAGACGGGCTTTCCAAACTCGCCGACAAAGGCATCAAGACGTTCGTAGTTCATGGAAATCATGACCCGCTCGATGGCTGGCAGTCTAATATTTCGTGGCCGGAAGGCGTTCATATATTCGGTGCTACCCCAGAGTGGAAGAACATAGAAAAGAACGGCGAAGTTGTGGCGGCCGTGCAGGGTATGAGCTACCCCACACGCGAAGTCACCGAAAACCTGGCCGTGCAGTTCAGTCCGCCCCAATCGGGCAGCATCTTCGCCATCGGGCTCCTCCACGCCAATGTCGGTGCCAACAGTGCCCACAAAAACTATGCGCCATGCACAGTTGAAGACCTTTCAGCATCGGGAATCGACTACTGGGCACTCGGTCATGTTCATACCCGCCAAACACTCAAGCGTGCAGCACCGGTCATCGCCTATCCGGGTAATACTCAGGGCAGACACCCGAACGAAACCGGGCAGCGCGGTGCTCTGGTTGTCGATGTAGATCCAAGCGGTGCTTCGAGAACTGAGTTCGTTCCTGTTGATGTCGTCAGGTGGGAACAGGGCGAAGTCGATATTTCTGATATCGAGACTATCGACGGTCTCGATTCCGCCATCAGGCAGCAGACCGACAACCTGAGCGCACAGGCCGAAGGCCGCGACGTAGTGTGCCGGGTAATACTGGTTGGCAGAGGCCCGCTGCACGAACAGCTTGCTGCCGATGGGGCCGTCGACGATCTGCTCGAAGCGGCTCGCAATAGTTGGAGCGGCGGGTCGCCGTGGGTATGGGTTGAACGCATCAAGGATTCAACACGGCCTGCCATCGACATTGAAGCCCGTGCGAAGCAGGACGATTTCCTTGGCGCCACACTGAAACGAGCCCTGCTCTCATCTATCGAAGCCGACGAGATCGATAGGCTGACAGAAGTGGTTTCAGATGTGTACAGCGGTCGCCGGAATGCACTTGCGAAGCCGGACGACGAGCAAGTTTCAGCATGGGCCGAAGAGGCTCGCTGGTATCTGGCAGAACTGTTGGAGCAGGGCAGATAACTTGCGATTAACCGGCATCAACATAGAAAATTTCGGCCCGTTTGCCGACAGGGAATTCGACGATATGTCGGGCAGGCTCACGCTGCTGCATGGCCCGAACGAAGCCGGCAAATCGGCTATTCGGGCGTTTCTGCGTTCTACCCTGTTCGGCTATGTGAACAAAAGCGACAGGGCATCGCTCCGCGACCTCTTCCTTTACCGTCACTTTAAGCCAGAAGCTGGGTCGGGTTCAATTTCGTTCATCACGTCGTCGGGCGCTAATTTCAACATCCACAGGCGTGACGGGAAGAGGCGCGGTGAAGTTTCTATCACCGGCGATGAAAGTGGGAGCGACGATCTGCTCCGAAACCTGCTCGGCGGAATCGACAGCGAACTTTACACAAACGTCTTTTCGATCTCACTGAGTGAACTTCAGGCGTTGTCGTCACTGAATTCCGATGAAATCAGAGACAAGATCTATTCGGTCGGCCTCGGGCTGGCAAACGTTTCGCTGACCGAGGCCCGTAACGAGCTTGACGCCGAGTTACGCAAGCTTCGGAGTAGCACCGGGCGTGCCGGGACTATCGGCAAACTTGAAAAAGACCTCGCTGTAGCAAGAGCCAGCCTTGAAGATATTCGGCGTGGCAGCGATCGGTACGCAGAGCTTTCGGAAAATTTCGAACGAGTCGTCGAGAATATCGATTCACAAACTGCGGAACTGGAAGATATCCGCTCGGGCATCGAACGACAGAAAACGTTCGTCGGCTTGCGCAAGCCATGGGAACGCAAGACTGAAATTGAACGACAGATTTCCGATCTTCCAACTAACGATTCGGTTCCTGAAAACGCCGAAAACCAGCTTGAAAACCTGGAAGAGCAAAAGAGCGACCTGCAGCGCCAGATGGACGAGAGTGTTCTTCGGCAAAAAGAGCATGAACACGAAGCGGAATCGGTTGGCGTAGTAGAGGCTTTTCTCGAACACGGCGATGACGCCCGTAAGCTGGGAATGGAGACGACCTACTACAACAAGGCTGTTGTCGACCTGCCGGGTGTTGAGCAGGAACTCGAAAAAGAGCAGACCCAACTCGATCGCGACCTCGCTGATCTCGGCGGCGGTTGGACAGAACAGTCCATCAGCAAGTTCGAGACGCCGCTGGACCTTCAAGCAAATCTGGAATCGGTAGGCCGCGAGCTAACCGGCGCACGCCGCACTTACCAGGAGCAGGAACTCGCCGTTCAGAGCCGCACCGAAGACCGCGGGACGATGGCCGATGAGGCGGTAAAACTAGCGGCGGCCCGTGATGCACTGACTGATGTGCCAAAAAAGACTTCGGCCGATCTTGAAGAGAGGCGTGCCCGCCTGTCGCGTCTGCGGGCGGCGATTGCAGAATCAGGTTCGATCCGTTCTGAAATGAACGATGCACAGAAGAACCTTGCAGACACGCTTGCCCAGACCGAAACTGAAGATATCGGTGGTTTTGTTGGTTCGATTCTCCTGCCTGTCACGGTCATCATCGTCGGTATCGCTTCGGTGGTATGGAGTTACATGACGAAGGAGCTGTCGGGTGGGCTCGCAGGGCTACTGGCCCTTATGGCCGGGTTCATGCTGGTTTCACGCGCTAAAGCTGCCGGAGGGTTCAAGATAACCATCCGCAAACCTGCAATTGGAGAAGCGAAGGATGTCGCCACAGCGCAGGTTGAGGAGGTTCAGGAACGGCTGGATGCAGTAGTAAAAGAGATTGCCGAAATCGCAAAAGAATTCGGCATCAACGACACTCCAACTATTCGCGATGTCGAAGAGAAAGCCGGAGACCTGGACAGGTCGCTCGACTTACGGCGAAGGTTTGAAGCCATTGCCAGAGAATTCGAATCCGCCGCCGCACGCCTTGCCAATATCGATACACGTCTTACTGAATCGCACACAGCACTTGCGCTCGCCTCGAACACACTGGCCGATATCCAGAACCGCTGGCAACTCCTGCTTGAACGAACTGAACTGCGGATTGACCTCGATCCGGCGCAGGCCGCAAATGTCATGGCGAGCATTCGCACACTGAAGAGCCAGCAGCGAACTGTTTCCGGTTTACGGATGCGCGTGTCGCAGATGTACGACACCGCGGGTGAAATCGAAATGCGGCTGACAGATGTGGTCGAAGCGGCAGGACTACCGGATGCAAGCCCGATGAAGGCAACGGAAGTTTTGCAGGACCTTTCGGAGAGACTGCTGGCGCACGACCGGGCTGTAGAACGCCAGAAACAGATAACCTCCGAGCTCGAAATTCTGGCTGGCGAACACACGAACCTCGAACACCGCCTGGAACAGGTCGATAGCAAGATCGAAACGCTACTCGCCAGGGGTGAAACGGAAGATCACGAAGAGTTTAAGACCCTGGCCCGACAGGTCAAGGAGCGCCGCGAACTCGAACGCAAGCTTTCCGAACTGAGCGAAAACCAGCCGTTGCTAAGTAATGACGATGGACAGTCGTACCGCGACGATCTGGAGGCGACTCCCAATGAAGAGGCGGTTGCCCGGCTGCAGCAGTTGGAGGACGAAGAGAAGCGGTTGCAGGGGTTGCTCAACAATTTGCACGAAGAGCAGGGGAATCTTCGACGTCAGCAGGCGGAATTCGAGAAATCCGGACAGGCGTTGGAGCTTCACTCAAAGATCAACGTGCTAGAGGAAAAATTGGATAGCGATGCCGACAGATGGGCCGTTCTGACAATCGCCCGTGATATTTTCGAACGGACACGCGAGGAATTCCAGCAAGAACGCCAGCCCGCGCTGATGCAGGCAGCGTCTAAATACCTGTCGGACCTGACTCTTGGCCGTTACACCGCGGTGCGGGCAGTGATCGGTGAAAAAGAGCAGGACCTCGAGATTGTCGAGGGCGAGGCCCACACCAAGCGGGCAAACGAACTGAGCCGCGGCACCGCCGAACAGTTGTTCCTCGCCATGCGCTTCGCGCTGATCGAGGAATATGCCCGCAAGGCCGAACCGATGCCGGTGGTTCTTGACGACATTCTGGTGAACTTCGATCCCGAGCGAGCGAAAGCTGCGTGCAAGGTCATCATGGACCTTTCAGAACGCTTCCAGATTCTTTTCCTTACGTGCCACCCGGAAACTATCGAAATGTTCAATTCGGTGGCCCCACGCGGGAAAAAAGCACGGGCTGAGGCGATAAGCACAGTAGAACTGACAGGTACAGGCGCCGACGACCGTTTGACGCTTGTCGATACCGCGTAATGGTGTTGCGCCGTGATGTTGACCTGCTGGACGTTGAGATCGTCACCGACCGCCTCTTTCTGCGGTCAATCAGGTTTATAGATATGAACCCTATCTTCGGAAAATTCACTGAACGCGTAACGCGGTTCATGCTTCCGTCGCCGCCCCGTTCGAGTGTCGAGACTGCAACTTTCATTGCTGATTCGATCAGCGGAATGATCGACCGAACGAATCTTCAGCTGACAATTTTGCGAAAAGATATGCAAAACCAGTTCGTTGGGTGCGCCGGGCTTCACCATCCAGAAAGTCTCACTCCGGAGATCGGAATATGGCTGGCCCAAGACTCGCAAGGGCTGGGATTCGGACTTGAAGCCGTGAAGGCGATATGCGACTGGGCGGCGGACGAAATCGAATGCGATTACATCAAGTACCCGGTCGATCGCGCCAACGAAGCGAGCCGCCGCATTCCCGAATCACTCGGGGCCGAAATAGAAGATGAGTACGACCGGGTCACGCCAGACGGCAGAATCCTGAACATCGTCGAGTACCGGATATGCCGTTAGATATATGAATCCCACCCGAAATCAAGCCACTAAAATCTGACTGCAGGCACAAACCGATATTACAACGTTGAATGGGTATGACGACGACAGCAATCAGACCTCACCTGGTTAGATCAGGCCTGCCGCACCCATCAACGCCACCGATCAGGCAGCGTTGACAGAGAAGAAACAAGGTCACAGCTGACCGGTTCCCCACATTCACTCTGGCAATGATTTCGGGGAGCCGCTCACACCAAAATCAAGGAGTACGTCTGAAAGCTCTATGGATACGGCATCCGCGCAGCGAGTAGGTTGAAATCTCCCTGTTCTTGCAGACATCGAAGGGCAGGGTATCATTACCGAGTATCATCGGTGATGGCTCTTTCCGGAGCCGCAGATCGCGCTCGCATCCTACTCGTTCGGAACGGTGCCGAAGGGCTCGTGGTCAGGGAACTAATGGTTCAACTCTCGGCAAAGGAACAAAGGCCAACTGAAATGAAAAAATTGTGGATACTCGCCGGATTAATGTTCGCCATTGTCGCTGTTGCTTGTTCATCAGATTCTGAGACCGCACCTGTATCTGAGTCCGCACCTTCAGGAGTAGTCACGAAGCCAGTAATGCTGCAGTTTGGAATTCCCCTGGATGCTGCAACAGGCAGCGTGCGGGTAATCGACGATGACTCGAACGAACTTGTCATTACAGAGGTGACAATGACTCTGGAAGACATCGATTTCGAGCGGTCAGATCAGAGTGTTGACTGCAGTTCCGTTTCCCAGCCCCTGGAACACTCTGATTGTGGGGACTACATACCGGGACCCGTCCTGCTGGATCTCGATCTCAGTGGCACCGCAAGTACATTGCTGACTGCTAGTGTCCCCATCGGCACTATCGAAGTGGTGAGCTTCGATATCTCGGTGCCAGACGGCGGTGATCCGGCACAGATCGCGTACCTTGAAGATCACCCGGAACTGACTGGTTTGTCCATGCTTATAAAGGGCACTTTCAATGGTGAGCCGTTCACCTTTAGAACAGACCTGACAGGCGATCAAGAGATCGAATTGGACCCTCCGGTAAAAGTGACGGCTGCGGGTTCCAATTTTGCAATCAGCCTAATTTTTGATCCCAGGAATTGGTTCATGGATGACAGCGGACTGCTGATCGATCCGGCATCGGTCTGCCCTGTCAGGACAAGCTGCGCCGACCGCGACCAGATCGATGCCCAAATGGAGATGACCATCCAGTCGTACTCAAACGAATAGGCTGCCGCCCCAATCGGTTCGCAGGTAAAACCCCGCAAGCTTTCGCACTGCGTCGAAAGCTTGCGATTTAAAAAATAAGCCAATGCAGCGAACGAGTTCCGGGCATCACCTCGGCGAAGGCATGTGAACGATATTTGTCGCCGTTATCCGTCAGGATGCGTTTGACCCTCATGCACTTCGCCGAGAAAAAGACGAGTGCCCGTTCGAAGAAGTCGGCTGCGGTCACGTGGAACGCTTCCACGTACGCGACCCTGGAGTGCCAGATGACTGGCGTGAAGCAAATCGTCGATCGCCAGGTGCATATGGTTGATGCCCAGATGCCAGTCGATGCGCGGGGGCAAACTCCGCTTGTGCCGCAGCTTGCAAATATCCTTGACAAGCCGAGCCAAGACGGAGTCAGTCGCGGGCTGCCAACTAGTATCAAGCTGCGGCCAACGCTACTTCGATTCGCCCTGCTGACCCTCTTCTGGTGGTGCATGGTCCCCATCAACTGCGCGGTCGGCGGGGCCCGCCGATAATCCCTCGTACAGTCTCGTCATCCCATCGAGCCACCTGGCCTGAACTGAAGGTTCCCACGCCGGGTCGAAATCGGGATATTTAGCCAGTATCCTGTCGGCAAGTTCAAGCCTCGCCGACTGCGCGGGCGCCAGACTCTCCGACCCCAACTGTGCGACTTTTCTATCGGGTGCAGGAACCTGTGCAGCAGAGCCGCGTGGCCGGCCCGCAGCGGGCGAAGTACGGCTACGGCTTGCTCCGTGTCGGCCTGCAAGGATGTGGCGCGAAAGCTCCACCCCCGCATCCTGCGCCGCCCTGATAAAGAATGCCTCGCACTTTGTAAGTACACCTTCTTTTGTGCCGAACGACCTGAACGCCTCGTGGAACTGACCCCGGCTTGCCCGCGATAGCTCCAGTTCGAAAATTGGTGTGTAGAAACGTTCCAGCACCTGGCGCAACAGTGCCCTGCGTGCATCGCCTTCGGCGTGAACAAGAAGCTCCAACTCATCGGACGGGCGGCCTTCGTTATCCGTCAATTTCAGCACTTTAAGCGCCGTCATAAGCTGGGTTCCAGAACTTCCCGAGAACCTCGGCCCCCACACGCTCCTATCTATCCGGTCTGGAATGCCTTCAAGTAGAAATTCCAAAAATGTTTGGAATGTCCTGTACGAAACATACGGGGGAACATTTGGTGTCTGTGATTGAAGGTTCATTTGTACTGGGAAACGCTCATTCCAAGCCGGTGTCGAATCCACACTATCCCCCAGCAATTCCAAAGTCAATTGTTGTTTGGAATGGGGTTTTCCCGGCGTTGGACAGTTTCTGAAACTACTTTTTGGAACGCAGAGAATCTATATCACCAATTTGGAATGAGCCTGGAGTTCGAATTGCCGCTTACTTCACATTCCAATTCGTTGATTTCTGGTGCGCACTGGCAGGTTCGTCAGGTCGCACTCCATCTCGAACAGAGGACAGCAAGTTGAAGATTCAGATCGACCAGATCTTCCCCGACCCCGATGTGCCGCGCTCAAAGGGACCAAACGGACGCCGCGAAAGCACCCGGTCCTTACGCTCTAAACGCGATCCGGTGGTTCTCTCTACCAGCAGTGGCTACATGCTGCTCGCGGGCGGGCGAAAAATTACAGCAGCGAAAGAGGCCGGAGAGACCGCTGTTGAATGCACTGTTAAGGACGAAGTCACCCCGCAGGAACGATGGGAACTGTCGTTGGCCGAGCAGTACCACTCTGCACTGGTGCCGGCGATGGACTTAGGCCGGGCTTTCATGGAGTACCGCGATACCCACGAAGTGACACAGCAAGAACTGGCACGGCGCACCGGAATTACACCGGGCACCATTCACCACTACGAGAGCCTGATCCGTACCCTCGACCCTGGTCTGGGCGAACGGGTGAACAGCGGTGAACTGACCTTTAAAGAAGCACGTTCTATCGCCGATATTGACGATCACGCAAGGCAGCGTGAGATAGCGCAGCCATTTATTGAGGGGCGTCTGTCGAGCGTGCATGTCGAGCGGATTGTAGGGCGCGCAAAAACGGCAGCCAATCTGTCGATTGAAGACATCATCGAGGAAGTCGTAAACGGCAAACGCGCACCGGAACGCCAGACAGAACCGGCTCCGGTAATTCAGCCAGCCCGACCGGTCGAGGCGAATACCCAGTTGATCGAAAACGCCGTGCTGAAAATCGCTGGTGAACTGGACGCCATGCAGTTGCAGGTCATTCCAGAATACCGTCGGCTGAAGTTAATCAGCAGTCTGCGAATCCTCGACAGTCGGTTGAAGTCGGCGTTGGTCAGCCTGAACGGGGGCACTGCGCTCAGAACGGCAGTGCCAAGGCAGTTCTCACCGAGCAAAGTACCAGTCTGAGGCGCACATAACAGTTCCGCACCCGAACACCGGAAGGAAGTTTCTCAGCGAAAGAACGTCACAACGGGCGCACCCGGCATTTCAGCCGTTGGGCCGTTGGGCCGTCGGGCCATCGACAGTCAGGCCGTTTCGCAATCGAATATCACGGAGTACTAACAAGTTGAATTGCTGAGGCCTGTGCGGACACACAGACCTCATGCCGCCAGCAGTCTTCCCAGGGCTCGGAAGTTACTGGCTCAGTCTCCGCTCGGAGCCCATGCGCCCCTCCGCTCACGCCTCAGGAGGGGCGCACCTTTTTAAGGGACACAGACACACACTCAGGGCCATTCGCCTGACCGTAACAGCTTTACAAGTCGCCGAGAACCCTCAGGGACGTAACGCGGCCGCATCCACCGGACGCAGAGCTAAGAACTATCCGGGTTCAGGTGAATCGCTAACTCGCAATACACGACGCGGCAAGAAAGTGAGGCTCGTTCGAAAATTTCAAGTGGCCCTTATGCCA
>CAYLWG010000028.1:0-7299 GCA_964387235.1 uncultured Dehalococcoidales bacterium | reverse complement strand
GCGCCTCTTCGCGTATTTCCAGTTCAGCAAACTGTTCGAGCCACGTGACTGGTGATATGTACGGGTAATCAGAACCGAACAGAACTTTCTTTCGCAGCCTGCCACCGGCTTCTCGAATAAGTTCCTGTGGAATGTACCGTGGAGCCCAGCCCGACAGATCGATAAAGACGTTAGATTTGTGCAATGCCACCGCTATCTGCTCCTGTATCCATGGCCAGGCAGGGTGCGCCATGATGATCGTCAGGCCGGGATGCCGGGCTGCCAGTGAATCGATATGAGGGATTGGCCGGGAATATGCCAGCTGAAAGCCGCCGCCTCCGGGAGTACCCGCCCCGGCTGCCGCGTAACCGGAATGAATCAGAACGGGAATCCCCAGTTCTTCTGCCTTTGAAAACAGCGGAGTAAATGTAGGGTCGTCGGGAAAGAAGCCCTGATGAATCGGGTGCAGCTTTAAGCCGCGCAGGCCCAACACAGTAACCGACCTTTCAAGTTCCTCTATCGCCGCACTTCCCTTGCGCGGGTCAACCGAACAAAACCCCATCAACACATCCGGGTGGGCAGCAACTATTTCGGCCACATAATCGTTAGGGTCGGGCAAATCGCCGGTTTCAGTTTCGGCGTCGACCGAGAAGATCACAGCCATCGTATCGATGGCTCGATAAGTCTCGACCATTTTCGCCACATCATCGGGCTCGTCACCCATGCGGAACATGCGTCGCAGACCCTGTTCGATTCCGTATTCGGGAATGCCAGGCATTCGGGGAATGTGGGCGTGTATGTCGATCATTTTCATAAAAGTTTTTCCTGCCCTGTCGCGGCCAATGCGTTGATTTGAGCCCGAATATTCACTTAGTCGCTCGTTAGAACATTACGATCGCCAAGATCTGAACCGCTCGTATCTGGCGATGCAGTTCGGGCTTTCAGTTAACTTGTGGCAAAACTCACAAACGGATTTATTAGTCCCATAGCTTTTTTATGGCGCATAAAATTATCTGTGTGGTGCTGAAGGCTGAAAACAGTTGGCAAAGGCCATGTTGTTAACACTTTTCCGTCGAATACATTTGACATGACCCGTCTATCGAAGTACTAAAACTGATACTGTTTTACTAGGATATTGCGTAACCACTACCTGGCGGACCAATCCGGCCTGGCTCGCCTGGAGTCCTTTCTTCTTTGAAAGTAATTATCTGCGACGACGATCCCAATCAGCGCGATTCTATTCGCGCTTGCTTCACTGTGTCGGGAAATAAAAAAGATCAGGTTGAATTCGAACTCGGAGCCGATATGCTCGATTACCTGAGGGAGCATGATGCGGACCTGGTTTTCCTTGACATGGGACTGCCAGACATGGACGGGCTGGAGGTTCTGAGGCAGATCCGAAAGTCATCCGATGTGCCGGTTATCGTTGTCAGCGGGAACGATACGAAAGAATCGGTTGTCAAGGCGCTTGCCATCGGTGCCGACGATTACATCACCAAGCCGTTCGAACCCATTGAACTAATGGCGAGGGTCGAGGCGGTAACTCGCCGCGCATCGGGCAGAATGTCCGAACTCTCGATCTTCAGTTCGCCGGGCCTGCTGCTCGATTTCACTCGAAAGATCGCCACTATAGACGGTGGGCAGGTCGAATTGAACCTGACCGAGTGGGACTTGTTGAGGTCGCTAACTGATGATCCGGGCGTGGTAATCGAATACTCGTCGCTGAAGCAAAATGCCTGGGGCAACACGACGGTTTCGGATGCAGCCGTACACATGGCGGTGCGCAGGCTGCGACAAAAGTTGAGCAACGATTCTCATGACGATGGCCTGATTCGGGCCCATCGTGGAGTCGGGTACTCGGTGTCCGTTAACTAACGACTGGTCACCGGGCATTGGTCACCGGGCGAAAACAGTCCGCACCCTCGCCCCTGCACGCCCGTCAGTAGTCGAGCGAAGAACCTGTTCGGTTTCAGAATTCATTTCCAGGTTTTCCTAATAAAATCACGACTGGAAGATGATCGTCTCAGTCACACCCACTGGCGTGGTAATGGTGACCACAACCGGAGTTGAACCCTGTATTTTCGTCGAAAACTGAACACGAATCACCATCTCTTCGTGTACGTTCAGCCTTCCGGTCTCAATGAGTTCGCCCTGTGTACTGTCGTAGTCAAGCCAGAAAGATTGGTCGGTCCACGAATCATCGACCGCACTGGCCGAATAATCCAGCATCACGTAAATTTCACTGGCCGACCCGGACCGGTCGTACCGGACTGCTACATCCCATTCTTCAAACTCGCCCAGTGCCCTGCGCCCATCGTTGGTCACAACAATGTCGATTTGCTTATTACCAGACCCGTTTACTAAACCTGCGCTAACGAGCTGTACCGAGGTCTCCAACTCCTCGATCAGCCGTTCGTCACTGGCGGAAATCGATTCGGCCCGACTGCTGCCCATTGATAGGACACTCGTAACTGCAGTAAATGCAGAGGCGGAAACTACAAAAAATGCAATTAGCCACGTGATCGCTGTACCCATCAACTACCCACCACAGCCGTACAACTTTCATGTCATACGGTCTTCAAAATAATCTAAGTTCTGGTCGCTGTATCAATCGTTGTGCCTGATTTCTAACTGGCCCAGTTCCAAAAGATTCCTTCATGTCAGCCAGAAGTTTCACTCGTCTGTGGGTTGGCTCGCAGGTGAACGCGAGGCAAAAGGGTCATGAGGAGATCAGATCACGCCCGATCCTGGCTTAACGTCAACTAACCAGCCGACGCTGGTCCTACAGGAAAAACAACGAGAAGAGACTAGGGCTTGACCACTGATCCGTCGGCCCGGCGCACCGTGTCCCAGGCACCACCGAACTCGCGGTCTTTGAACGGGAACTTCGCAGCCATATCCTCGTCGATATCGATGCCGAGGCCCGGCTTGCCGTTCGACCACATCATGCCATCCTTCAGAGTCGGCATCCCCGGGAACATCTCGCGCGTACGCTCACCCGGAATTGCCGCTTCCTGAATGCCGAAGTTGGAAGTGTTCAGGTTCAGCATCATGTTCGCCGCATGCCCCACCGGAGAAGTATCTCCGGGACCATGCCACGCAGTCCGAACGCTGAACAACTCGCCCATCGCTGCGATTTTACGAGCGGGGGTAATGCCACCGATTTGTGACATGTGGATACGGATGAAATCGATCAGGCGATCCTTAATCATCGGAATCACCTCGTGCGGGCTGTTCCATAATTCACCCATTGCGATCGGGGTCGATGTCTGTTCTCGCACCATGCGGAAATACTCGTTGTCTTCCGGGCTGAAAAGGTCCTCCAGAAAGAAAAGCTGGTACTTCTCGACCTCTTTTGCGAACCAGACCCCGAGGATGGGCGGGATTCGTTCATGGACATCGTGGAGGATTTCCAGGCCATACCCGAAGCGACCCCGAATGTACTCGAACAAACCGAGTGCCGACCTCATGTACGGCTTCGGCTCAAACACACCTCCGGGATGCGCGTAAAGCTTGTTGTCGTCGTAATCTCGCAGCCACGACGTAGCAACAATCGGCCCTTTCAGCGTATCGCTGTTGTAAGCCGTGGCATCGCCAGATGCCGCGCCCTTGTTTCCATAAGTGGCGTAACCGGGAGTAGACACCTGAATCCTGACATGATGAAAACCCTGCTCAACGAACGCCTGCACTTTATCGCCAACCTCTTCCGGAGATTCACCAGAGGCATGCACGTATACCGGGGCCGCCTCCCTGGCCCTACCCCCAAGCAGGTCGTACACAGGCATGTTCGCCATCTTGCCCTTGATGTCCCACAAAGCCTGGTCAACACCGGAAAGTGCGTTATTCAGGACAGGGCCGTTTCGCCAGTAGGAAGAAACGTACGACGACTGCCAGATGTCTTCGATATCAGCAACGTCTCGGCCCAGCAGGAACGGTCGCAAATAGTCGTTAACCGCCGCAACCACTGCGGAAGGCCGTTGCGTGAAAGTGGCACAACCCAGACCGTAGAGCCCCGGTTCCGACGTTTCGATCTTGACAATTACAAGCCGTATATTGTCCGGCTCGGTGAGGATTGTTTTGATATCACGGATCGTTACTTTGCTCATAAATTGATCAGCCAAGTTGTTCAGGTAGGTGTGTCAACGGAAAACCGGGCACGCAAGTCCGGCGGCAACGCATTGTACTCGCACCCCACTGAAACCGATGTCCCGCCACCGCAACGGGAATCGCTACCCTGAACGACTATGTTTGGAGTGCAGCACTGAACCACATACGACTGCCATGTGCCGCCCCCGCAAGGACAGCCATTAACCCTCGGCGCGTCTCCATTTTCGGAGCGATGCCATCTCGCGCGGCGGGCTCTCGTGCCTGCCCACCTCTACGTACGACACCTCGGCAACATACACATCGCCACGTGAATCAATCGCCATGCTGTGCGGCCACAGGAACTGATCGGGCTCTTCACCCATTTCTGTAGAACCAAATCGCGTAATACGATTGCCGTTTCGGTCGTAAATGCCCACCCGGTTTCCGAGATTCGGCTCGCCGCGATTCGGCGAACCGCTCGTCGGGCCCTGCTCGGCAATGTAAATCCTCACGTCATCGCCAGTACCCGTAACCTCTACCGCCACGGCCTTGTGAACCATCCACTCCCGCCGAAACTCGCCATCCAGCGAAAACACCTGGACACGGTAGTTCTCACGGTCGCAAACAATCACTTCCTCATCGTCAATCAAGGCGAGGTTGTGCGGCACATTAAATTCGCCGGGGTCGGTACCGATAACACCCCACGACATCATCAACTTCCCTTCGGCATCGAAACGGTGTACGCGAGAATTATCGTAGCCATCGGTGATAAATATCTCGCCAGTCGTCCGAGAAATCGCCACATCGGTCGGGCGGTTAAACATATCGCCGCTCTGTTTCGGGGCCGCCTCGCCCGTCCCAATCGTCATCAGGAACTCGCCTGATTTCGACATCTTGTGAATCTGGTTTCCGTTATCGTCAACGACCCATATATTGTCTTCGTGGTCGATAGTCACGGCATGCGGCCGGTTGAACCACGTGTTCCAGAACTGCATTGCGTTGCCGTAAGGGTCTCTCACAATTCGCACATCACTGGTCGGATTGTCGTTGCCCCACATATCGATCATGTTGCCGTCGCGATCGAACACGAGCATCGGCTTATTCCCGCGGTTGAACACGAACACGTTGTCGTCTTTATCGACAGCAACCGAAGTCGCCTCTTTCAGCCAGATTCCATGAGGAATTTTGGCCCAGTACGGGACAGGCTCGAAAACGGTGTTTTTTGTAATGATCGTGGGCGAGATAGCTGCAGACATTAATTTCCTCAGCGAGAACGTTGCAGAGCGGCGGGTTTTCCGGGTTTGAATAGTAATGCCCGGAACGGTTTACTGGCGAACGATACGGCTCGGAATTCTCTCCATACCGAGTGATAATCCGACCAGGCGAGTCTTGTCGGCAGAACACACCGCTCCTCGCCGTCACGCAACATTTCTAGCGCGTGATCGCTATCTAGAGATTTCTTGATAAATTTGCTTGTCTTATTCCCAAATAAACCAACGGCCAGCTGGAACCGGCATATGACAGTGCCAGATAGAGTCAGGTAGAGCCGTTTGTGATGAAAACCGAACCGAGAGCAGGTAAGAAAAATATGTTTGCAGATTTGAGTGGAAAAGTGGCGTTGGTGACCGGCGGCGGGCAGGGTCTCGGCCTGGGTATCGTGCTGAAGATGGCCGAGCAGGGTGCCGATATCGCAATCGCCGACCTCAGCGACGAAAACGCTGCCGATGCAGCCAAACAGGTCGAGGCACTCGGGCGCAAAGCCTACACCGCTCATGTTGATGTCACCGATAAAGAATCGATAATCGCCGGTGTAGCAAAAATCACCACCGAAGCCGGAAAAATCGACATTCTTGTGAACAACGCCGGGGTTGCGGGCGCGCCCGGATCAACCGGAACCACGTTTAGGGATGTTGACTGGGAGTTCACCTGGAAGGTGAATGTGAAGGGGTTGGCCGATGTCACCGAGGCCGTTCTGCCGCAGATGCGCGAACGACAGGGCGGTAAGATCATCAACATTTCTTCGGTTGCGGCAAAAGCTGCGAGGTACATCACGGCCTACTACGCCACGACCAAAATGGCGGTGATCGCTTACACCCAGGCGTGCGCCCGTGAGTTCGCTGCCAAAAATATCAATGTGAACGCCATCGCTCCGGGCCGCATTTGGACCCAATTTCATCAGGATTGGATGAAAGAGCGTGAGGCTCTCGGCGATGAGGCTGTGGCGGGTAAAGATAAGTTCGATGTGTTCATGTCGTCGCTAAAAGAGGTAATTCCGATGGGCAGGCCGCAGGAACCTTCCGACATTGGCGCACTGGCGGTGTTCCTGGCGTCGGAAGAAGCCCGAAACATCACAGGCCAGATTATCCAGTGCGACGGCGGCCAGGTAATGGCCTAAGCTGCATGGCTTAAGTTCCACAATATTGGCGACAAGCATATTTCGTAATATCCTATGCCTTAAGTTACCCTGCCGTGGATCATGGAAAATGAAAACCCGCTCATACACACGACGAACCCCGGCCAACACGGTTGGGAACGCAAGAAAGTTCTTATTGCAGTTCGTACTTATCCGACCCCTGCCCAAAAAGGAGTTGAGGTATCGTGTACGGCTGGAGTGACGGAAGCTGGCAACTGGATCAGACTATTCCCTGTGCCGTACAGGCTTCTCGATAACGATAAGAGATTCAAGAAATGGCAATGGATGGAGGTCGACGTACAACGCTCATCTGACATGAGACCTGAAAGCTTCAGGATTAATTCAGACTCAATCGTTGTTGGCCCTACAATTCCTTCAAAACGAACATGGGACGAGCGCAAAACGATCATAGAGCCACTTCGATCTGCGTCTTTGTGTCAACTTCAACGTCAGCTAAATGTCGATAAGTCCGCCAGTACTCTTGGTATTTTTCGCCCAAAAAGTATTCAAAGGCTTGTAATTGAGCCTGAGAGCGAGGATTGGAGCGAATCACAGCTTCTCCGTCTCAGGCAGTTGTTGCTGTTTGGCAATGCTCCAAAAAACGAGCTTGAGAAGATTCCGTTCAAGTTTTCCTACGAATTTATCTGCGACGAACCGTCATGCTCTGGTCATAAACTTTCGTGTACCGACTGGGAGATGGCCCAAGCCTATCGCGGTTTTAAGTCACGGTACGGAATGGGTTGGGAAGACAAATTTCGGCAGAAATTCGAAGACGAAATGACTAATAAATGCGAGACGTCATTTTTTGTGGGTACGGTACA
>CAYLWG010000027.1:11994-19057 GCA_964387235.1 uncultured Dehalococcoidales bacterium | reverse complement strand
CCTGCAGGTGCTCAAGAATCTGAGAGGTGGTACCAGAATCCGGTACGTGGATCTCGGGACGCCTGGGCCTGGGTGCGTTCGCCGCTCTAGCTGGGTTGCGTCCAACTATCTGCTGGCTAATGCCCCAATCAAAGGCCATCGACAGGATTCGATGCGTGAGCTGAACCGTCCTCGCCGACAGCGGTCGTTTTGTGCGAGCGCCGTTCGAATCCATCAATTTCCTGTAAAACCCGTTTACCCGCTCTGGAGCCAGTGAAGTCGCTCGCAGCTTGCCTAGCGCTGGTTTTATGTACGCCTTGATTGGCCCCCGGTAACAATCCAGAGTGTTGGGTCGGACTTTCACGGCTACCGACTTCAGCCACCGATCCATCAATTCAGCAACCGTGACTGAGCTGCGCCCTACATGAGTACCGTTCTCCAGCTCGGTCATAAGCTTCCGGAGCAATGTGTATGCGCCCGATTGACTACCTCGAAATGTGCGACTCACCTGACGCCGTTGTCCGGTGAAATCGTCAATTCCAGCATCTACTCTTACCCGCCAAGTCTTCACACCGTTCTTTCCGGGTCGTTCCTTAACTGAGCCTTTCATATCGAGGTCTCCTCTTCAGGTGATTTATGAATAAAAACTTGTGCGAACGACTGCCAGAGGTTCGCTCTGCTATCTGGCTGGCCTCCGAGAACCTCTTCTATCGGATCCGTTTCGATCAACGGTAGACACGCTGCTATTTTTGCCAAAGCTGAATACGGGATATTGCCACCATCGGGCAGTTCAATTAATCCAGCGTAACTAAGAGACTCGATGTGCTCTCGAAACGTCGATACATGAATCCGTGATGCTGAAGCAAAACCCTGACGAACTTTCCTATATTTTCCAACTACGGAATCAAGGGATCGATTCTGCTGTTCACTTGGATTCGGAGATTGGTTGATCAATCGATTTGCCTCATCAAGCTCCATTTCAACCAGATAAGGACGATATTGAAGTATCCGTTGGTGAATCTCCATACAGGCAGGCTCGGTCAACCATTCGGCCAGAACCGGCAACCCGGCGAGCAGCATCACCCAATGTTCGGGTGCACCTACGTCATCTGAGCGTTCGATCCATCGGCGTAAAAACCATTCCAGCCACCTGTCTCCACGGCGGTGGGCAAGCTGGCCAGCGGCTGAGATTCGACGCGCTCGGTCTAGTGAGACTCCCGTTATCTCAGCAATGGTCTCAACCGATAGAGCATCATCCCAATAACGTTCGGTCTGCCATTCAGCTTGAAGCGTTCCTTCCACCAGCGCTTGCCTGCGTGCATCACGACGCGTACCGAGAGAGCGTCGTAGTGTGCGATCGGTTACACCAAGTTTCAGAGCAATTGCCTTGTCCGTCTGCCCCGCCCGACGCAGAGATTGCCCCTCTGCTATTTCCTTCGACCCAAGAACTTTATGAGCCATGCTTTCCTCCTGTGTTTTAATAGAAACGATCAGTCCGTTTAGTCACTTGAAGGTAGCGTTTTTTGTCCCTAAAGTCAATCATGGCGATGAATTAATAAGACTAGGAGTGATCAGCAATGACGAACTATGACCCACATGCAGTATTGAGCTTGGACGACGCCTGCGAATACCTACACGTCTCGAGGGACAAGCTTCGGCAGATGATCGACCGGGACGGGCTTCCCGCCGTCCAGTTCCAGCGGCTCTGGCGAATTCCCAAAAAAGCCCTTGACGACTGGCTCATTGAAAAAGCAGAGAGTGCGGCAGCGTCTCGTCCTAAAAGTCGGCGTTAGCTATGGAGTCATCAACCGCAATTACACGCGTACTGTCCGAACTTCAGGATGTTAAGCGCAGCGGAGATAAGTGGAAAGCCACGTGTCCAGCCCATGATGATACTCATCCATCTCTGAGTATTTCCGAGGGTGAAGATGGAAAAGTCCTGCTCACATGTCACGCCGGTTGCTTAGTCAAAGACATCGTGGATTCGATTGGGCTACAGATGAAGGATCTGTTCGACAACTCCCGGCAACGGAGCGCAGAGACGGCGTATCGGATCGAAGATGCCAGCGGTTCGTTGATCGCGTTACATATCCGGGTTGATCGCCACAATCGGCCTAAGGATTTTTTCTGGAATCGGCCAGATGGAAGCAAGACTCTCGGAGGACTAAAGACAGCGGACCTACCACTATTCGGCTCCGAATTGGTGTCCTTGGCCCCTGCGGATCGACCGGCAATAATCACTGAAGGGGAGAAGGCTGCTGACTCACTGAGAAAGATGGGAATCCTGGCGCTAGGCACAGTTACAGGTGCTTCTGGGGCTCCAGGAAAAACTCCGCTCAAGATCCTGCTCGGGCGACAAGTCGTACTTTGGCCGGACAATGACGAGCCCGGTAGAAAGCACATGGAGCGCGTCGCCAAAAACCTTTACGAGGCTGGCCATCGAAATTTGAAAATACTGTTTTGGAAACAAGCGCCAAAAAAGGGTGACGCTGCAGACGCCGTACAAAGTGGCCTTGATTCAGCAGACTTGGAGTTACTAATCTCCGAGGCCAAGGCTTGGCGACCAGACTCGACTGACACGGATTCTGACTCGCAGGTTGAAACTAGTCCTGGCAGGAAGAAGGTGGGGCAAGCCACCGCCCTAGTCGAGCTGGCAAAGAAGAACAGCATCGAGCTTTTTCACTCGCCTAACAGAGATACCTACTTCACCTCTATTCAAGGCGAACACTGCGAAACTTACGCCTTGAACAGCGAGCTGGCTAAAACGTGGCTCACGCGACTTTGGTACACAACGAATCGCTCCACACCCAAGAAGCAACCGCTAGAAGACGCGTTTCGCGTACTGGCTGGTGAGGCATTATTTGAAGGCCCCTCACACGATGTTTACTTACGCACAGCAGAATTCGAGGGAAATATCTATATCAACCTCGCAGATCCTGAGTGGCAGGTCGTTAAAGTTTCTGCAGAGGGTTGGTGCATCACCAAAGAATCACCTGTTCGATTTATTCGACCGGCTGGTATGGCACCCCTCCCGCCCCCGCAAAAGGGCGGCAATCTCAGGGTTCTCCGTCCGTTTGTAAATTTGCACGGCGATGACGACTGGGCACTTTTTCAATCAATAATGGTTTCCGCCTTGGTTGGGCGTGGGCCATTCCCAATCGCTATTTTTCAGGGAGAGCAAGGCAGCGCCAAATCAACCGCAATGAGGATCATCCGTGATCTGGTTGATCCCAACGTCGCCCCCATTCGTGCTGAACCGCGCAATATTCAGGACCTGATGATCGGCGCGAACAACGCGTGGATCCAGGCGATCGATAATGTCTCCCGATTACCAGTTTGGTTATCCGACGGATATTGTCGCCTGGCCACCGGTGGAGGGTTCAGCACCCGAGCCCTGTTTAGCAATGACAGCGAAAAGATATTCGATGCTCAGCGACCGGTAATCATCAACGGCATAGATGAGTTCGGAACGAGAAGCGATTTTCTTGACCGTGCGGTGGTGTTCGACTTGCCTCCAATCCTGGATTCGTCACGACGCCCCGAGCTTACCTTCTGGCGTGATTTTGAACAGGTCAAACAAAAGATTTTTGGAGCGTTGCTAGACGCTGTTTCATGTGTGCTCAGAAATTACGGCAAGACGCGCATCAAAAACTTACCTCGGATGGCTGATTTCGCAGAGTTGATTGTGGCAGCGGAACCAGCTCTCGATTGCGAACAGAACACCGTTCTCGCTGCATACGAGAGCAATCGCAGGAGAGCGATGGCGACAGTTCTTGAGTCATCGCCGCTAGGTTCCGCAATTTTCAAGCTGGTCGAACATCGCGACTGGAAAGGGACTTCAACCGAGCTGCTGGCAGCTTTGCGACGTTGCACCGATGCTGATTCGACTAGATCTCCTGGATGGCCTAAAGCTTCGAACACCCTTTCCAACAAATTATCGCGACTTGCTCACAGTTTTCGGGCATCGGGTGTTTTGATCGAGCGGGATCGTAGCTCCGCCACTAGGGCAATAAGTATTCGCAAAACCAAGAGGTGATGCTTAAGGACCGTCATCATCGTCATCGGCCCCTATTCAACTTCCGATGCAATGACGGTAATGACGATCATGACGGTGTTCCACCAACCTGTGGTTTGAGTTATGGGCCGTGATGTTCCACCTCAATAACAGTGACTAAGCCAGTTCGGAGCGGAACGCCTGACCGTTCCGCCATGTTTGCACCAAGACAGAAAAAGAGGAACGACTTGGGAATCGAAGACGTTAGCGACAATCTAAAAAAACTAGCTGAACTTTTCGAAGCGAAACATGGGCCGATCGACTGGGAGAGTTTTGCTCCACCAATCTCCGGTAAAAAGGGGACACTGCGACAGGAATCGTGGTTCGGCGAGCTCTTCCCTCCAGACAGAGATATCGCACGAATTTGCAAGCATCCATTCGTCAGTCTGGTCTGCGGTCACCGAAACGGCGGCAAGACGGCCCTAGCCGTGCGAATCCAGGAACTTCTCCGGCACGAAGCAGATCCATACGCCGTCGGGCTTCCGGATGAAGCTCTCAAGCTCCTGCCCAGCTGGTATGGCGTTGTCCAAACTGTCGAAGAGCTACCGCCTAATTGCATTGCCTACATACCTGAGGCTTACCGAACCTTCCACGCCAGAGGCCGAGGGATTTCACAGGCGCAACTCGTGAGTAACCTCGTGAATCTCTCGCGACACCGCAACCAGTCTTTGATCTTCGACGTTCAGAACGCAGCCCAGCTGGATCGCAACATAATTTCAGAGGCAGATCTTCTTCTGATCAAAGAACCATCACCGCTCGGCGAAGGATTCGAGCGACCCCAGCTGAGGAAATACATCGATGAAGCAAGAGGAGTGTTTTCAGTAATGAACAAACCTCACAGGAAACGAGCCACCTATGTCGTAGCCCCATCCGAAGGCGTACAAGGAAAGATCATGGAAAACCGCCTCCCATCGTTCTGGTCTAAAAAACTTTCAACAATATTCGGCGCATCAAAACCCAGCGACGGTCATAACGCCGGAACTGAGTCGGCAACAAGACGACCACGCGGGCGCAGAACGACGACGAAAGTAGCTCAGCGGCGAACCAGAGCAAAAAGCATGCACCTGGAAGGCTTCACTTACGGTGAGATTGCCAACGCCTTGGGAGTCTCCAAAAGCCAAGCCTACCGTTACTGCAACTAGTAACGACAGAGGCAATTCAGACGAGGTTGCACAACCGGGGCCGTCATGCGGCAAAATACGATCTACTATCAAACTAGAGTCGCGCTTTATTGTTGCAAACGGCAACGTGAGAGCGCATTGAGTGACGCAATATTTGCTCAGTACATTCGCCGCTGATCCTACAGATCGCTCAACGACGCCGAAAATGTCGGCACTCTGCTGAAAATGCCTCTATTATCGCTCTAATTAACTTAGGAATTGCGATATTGAAAAGTTACGTCGGTGTGGATGGTTGCAGGGCCGGTTGGTTTGCGGTTTGTATTACGGAAGATGGCGAGTGGTCTCATCAGGTGTTTGGGAATGTGGATGCGTTGTTTCGGGACTACAAAGATGCTTCACGGATCCTGATCGACATTCCAATTGGCCTGGTAGATTGAGGTTCACTCGAACGGACTTGCGATATCGAAGCTCGCAGGCTTCTGGGAACTGCACGCCGCTCATCGGTGTTCCCGGTCCCTTGCCGATCCGCGCTCGCGGCTTCGTCTTATGAGCAAGCGAGCATGATCAACTACAAGGCAACCGGGCGAAAGCTATCAAAACAAACATGGGCGATTCTCCCAAAGATTCGAGAAGTCGATGAGTTGTTGAGATCTGACTCGAAGGCCCGGGACAAACTTGCCGAAGTGCATCCTGAGTTGCTGTTCTGGTCTCTCAGTAGCCAGCAGGCGATGCAACACAACAAGAAGATGCGACAGGGGCTTTGTGACCGGTTCCACGTGCTCGAACGCTGGTACACCTCAGTCCGAGACTTGCATGATGACGCTCTTGCTCGTTATCGACGGAAAGATGTCGCAGGAGATGACGTCGTCGATGCCATGGCCGCTGCTGTGACCGGATTGGTCTCCAACGGATCACTTCGAGAGATCCCGACCTATCACCCCGTCGATTCTCAAGGGCTGCCTATGCGGATGGTGATTCCCGACATTCATTGACAAAAGCGAGTGGCGGAGCACCCGTTCCCATCTCAACAATGTAGAATTTCCCGTCAGCCGCTAATAGAGAAAACATCACCAGCGGTAACTTTTTGAAGTCGCGCCTCGGATTAGGTTAGGGTGTTTGCTCTCGGGCGACATAGAACTCACTGGAGCGACGGGCCCAAGTATCGCGCTGCAGCACGCCTGTTACAAACTAAATGAGCGACTATATGGATCGGCCTAAACAGTTCCGCACTTCACGCAGGAATGTGGCGCGAGCTGTCCACTTGACGGACATCGAGCTCTTCAACATCAGATTGTTTCGTCATTTGCGTCTCAATTTGCTTGGACCAGATGGCAGGCCTCGCAGGCGGACAGTGATCATCGGTGCAAACGGCACCGGAAAAACCACGCTACTCAGATGTCTCGCATTGGCACTTAGCGACGTATCTCTGGCCGCGGGGCTGTTGAACGAAGAAAACGGACAGTACCTCGGTAGGAGCGAGTCAACCGGCCAGATACGTGTCGCAGTACAGTCAACCCCCCAGCAAACGTGGCGCACAAATATCACCCGCAATATCTCGCAATCATCTAGTGGGGAAGTGATCACCGATCACCTGCCCAACTCTGATCCACTCGAACCGCTGTTCGTTTGTGGTTACGGAGCCGGTCGCGCAGTCGCTCAATCAGTTGGGAGTCGAAGAAACTACAGGGTCGACGATTCAGTTTATTCATTGTTCAATTACGAGACTTCACTCATCGATGCCGAATTGACTCTCCTCCGTCTGAGAGGAATCATGCCCGATAGTCGTGACTTTGAGCGGATCATCCAAGCACTCAAACAATTGATTCGCTTAGGCGATGAGGATGAGATTGAACCTCGTCGAGACGGCGGCTTGCAGATCACAGGTCCGTCTGTTCCGGGTTCAATTCGC
>CAYLWG010000027.1:0-11975 GCA_964387235.1 uncultured Dehalococcoidales bacterium | reverse complement strand
GGTTATCGGATTCCTCTTCAGATGGCCCTAGATGTCTTCGCATGGGCAATACGTGCTGGTCGAATCTCACCGAAAGGGTACATTCGAGGGATTCTGTTGGTTGACGAGATAGAGCAGCATCTTCATCCATCGTTGCAAATGTCGGCTATTGACGACTTATCCGAACTGTTTCCGGGGATGCAACTGATCGCCACCACCCACAGCCCGATAGTCATGATGGGAGTAGAACCCTGGGAGGTCGTTCATCTGAAGCTGCAGGAGCACCAAGTAGTGGCTGATATCATCCCCGACTTCCGCGGTTACTCGTATGAGGACGTCCTTACCCGACTCTTTTTTACACCAGCGAGGCGTGGATTGTTGGATGAACAGGCCGGGCGTTGGAAAGAGCTCAGTGAAATACCAGATAGCGATCGCACCCGACGCCAAAAAAATGAATTGACAGCACTATCAAATTGGATGATAACCAGTCGAGCTCCACCGGAATCAGACGACCAAATGCTGGCCGAAATACGAAGGTTAGGCCGTAGACTCGGCGTTGACGACTCTTGATTCATGTTGATAGGCCAACAAACACAACGGACCCCCGACATCCTGGAGCTGAGTGGAACAGGAGATCAGTCGAAGCGACTGCGGAAGCTGTTTCTGAGGGACCGTCGCACACTGTTCGTGATTCTGTGTACGCGAATGACCAGATCAGATGCGCGCTTTGGCTCCTCTTTTTCGAAAAATGCGCCTATTGCGAGATCAAGCTCGGTCAAATCTTCGGTAAGGCGTTTGATGTAGATCACTATCGACCGAAAGGTAGAATGGACAAAAACTCAAGCCATCCCGGTTATTACTGGAAGGCTTATGAGTGGGCCAATCTGTTTCCCTCATGCCAAAGATGTAATCGGCGCTCGAAAGTGCCGCCCTGGCTAAGCGGTTCGACGGGTGTCACGATCAGTGGCAAAGGATCGAGCTTTCCATTGGCGAAAGGAAGCAGGCGAGCTTGTAAACCACTAGACAGTTTGAGCTCGGAAGACCCGCTATTGCTCAATCCTTGCGTGGATAAACCGATTGAACATTTAGGGTATTTACCGTCTGGAGAGGTATTCGGATTGAACGGCAGTCTCAAGGGATCAACAACTTGCGACATCTTTGAGTTGAACCTAACGCACCACGTAAATAAACGAGGACAAATTATTCGGCACTTAGTTGGTTTGCTTCGCCTGTCCAGAAAACTTAGGGACTCAGGAAATCTGCAAGATGCACAGGAGCTACGTGACCTGGCATCAATTTTCGCAGAAGACTGTCGAGAATACGCAGGAGCTGCTAAGTACATGTTGGCGAATGAAGCGAATTTTCTCGGATGAGCATCCATGTCCCGGACATAAAACTGGATCGTGAATTGGATATTCTCTTTGCACTTTGCCACCACGCGACCGACATCCAAACACCCGTGTTCATCTGCGACGAGAAGCGCTTGACGACAGTCGCAAGTTCAGTGATCGACCAACTACGCGACACCCACGCCCAGGTTCTGTACCCGTTGAAGCCATTTTCGCAGGTCGACGTGTTGCGAGCATTGCTGCCTCATATTTCGGGTTTCTCCGTCAGTTCGCTGTTTGAGGCACGTCTGATAACTGAAGCAATCGATGAGCCTGGAACAATCCACTTCACGTCACCTGGTCTCCCTGAGAGTGACATCGCCGAGTTGACGGATCTGTGCACACACGTTTCACTTAACTCTCTGACTCAGCTTGCGCGTTGGCCTGATCCGCCACCGAACAAGGTTAGTCTCGGCCTTAGAGTCAATCCTCAACTCTCATATGTTCAGGACGCTCGATACGATCCAAGTCGGCCGTATTCAAAACTCGGAGCACCCCTCAACGCAGTGAAGGCAGCTATCGACGCTGGTAATCCAGATCTGGATCGTCTTGATGGAATTCATTTCCACTCGAATTGTGAATCTACAGATTTTGGCGAGCTACTGCGGACGGTTCAGCACCTTGAAGAAAGTATCGGGGATCTACTACAGCGCGTGAAGTGGATTAATCTCGGCGGCGGCTACTTGTTCGAAGAAGCCGAATACATCGAATCATTTCATACGGCGGTCGATCACCTTCAGAAAACGTACGATCTGGAAGTGTTCATTGAGCCGGGAACAGCGCTGGTGAGAAGTGCCGGTTACGTGGTTTCAACAGTCCTCGACATTTTTGAGAGCGATGGGCTGGACATCGCAGTGTTGGACACAACCGTCAACCATATGCCGGAAGTGTTCGAGTACGGGTACGAACCCGACGTGTTTGGTCATGATGAAAAAAATGAGCACGAGTACCAATTGGCAGGGACGACCTGTTTGGCCGGTGATTTGTTCGGCATTTATAAATTCGACAAACCACTTGAGCTTGGATCAAGGATCATTTTCCTCGACCAGGGTGCCTACACACTCCCAAAAGCACATATGTTTAACGGCGTGAATTTACCATCTATCTATGCGCTCACGGCTGATGGTGAGTTGGTCCTGAAAAAACAATTTACATACGACGACTACGCATCACGTTGGAGAACTGATTCCTTTGCGCCTGCTTGAAATCTCAATCGACGTCCCGATTTCCATAGGTGAACCCGACCTACTGACTCGATTGTCATCGGAAGTCTCGGATGGCCTTGCGCCTGATCAAACACCGATCCGGTTCGCGGTCACGGCATCCGACGATAAGCACGTCCAGTGTGAGATCGGTGTTGCTGAAGGCGATGGACTAGGTGACGCCGAGTCGATATTTCGTTTCGATCGCCGACTCGTGGAGTCCGCTGAGTCGTTCAACGCAGTCATGCTCGTGCCAACCGGCATCGGTTCTGAGATAGGTGGGCACGCTGGTGATGCAATGCCCGCCGCAACTCTATTAGCAGCCGCTTGCGACACACTTATCACCCATCCGAATGTCGTCAATGCGTCTGATGTAATCGAGATAACGCCAAACACTCTCTACGTCGAAGGCAGCGTCATATCCCGAATGCTCATGGGCACGATTGGGCTCCAGAAGGTACGTGTGAATCGGTTGCTTGTTGTCATCGACGCACACAAAGACTCCTACTTCGTCGATGCAGCAATAAACTCCGTTAGCGCAGCGAGGGCGTCATACGGATTGCCTGATGCCAGAGTCGCTGTCCTCGATCCGCCGATCAGGATGGAAGCGCGCTACGCCGGTTCGGGCCGAGCTGCCGGGATCGTCGAGAATCTTGATTCGCTTTGGAACGTTCTTGATGAAGAGTCGGGATCGTATGATGCGGTGGCGATCTCGTCATTGATCAGTGTCCCGTACAACTACCATCAGGATTATTTCGACCGAGCCGGTGAGATGGTCAATCCCTGGGGTGGTGTCGAAGCGATGCTGACTCATGCGATCTCGCAACGGCTGAATGTTCCATCAGCGCACTCACCAATGCTCGAATCTCGTGAGGTTGCGAATCTCTCCGTAGGTATCGTTGATCCTCGCATGGCTGCTGAAGCAGTGTCGTTGACGTTCTTGCAGTGCATCCTCAAAGGGCTCCAGCGAAGCCCTCGAATCATTACTGATAGCTCAGCCATGAATCATCATAGTGTGCTTACGGCTTCCGATGTATCGTGTCTGGTCATTCCAGATAAATGTATCGGGTTGCCGACGTTAGCCGCCCTTGAGCAGGGCATCCCGGTCATCGCCGTCAAAGAGAGTACGAACGTGATGCAAAACGATCTTGAGCAGTTACCCTGGGCAGATGGTCAATTGCACATCGTTGAAAACTACTGGGAAGCCGCCGGTGTGATGACAGCCATGCGGGCCGGGATCGATCCGAAGTCGGTTCGCAGGCCGCTTGCACCGACAATTGTTGAGCGAGTCGGCAGCGATGTTGCAGTGGATACAGTCAAACAGACCAAGTTGCCAACGACCTGGTGAAATTACTGGTTGAACGAGCGAACTTGTCATCTTTACCCGGAAACCAAAACTTCTTCACAATTTTAAACCGGATGAATGTCGACTCAATTCCACGAGTACTCGATGATCAGATCGTCATCTCAAGGGGCAAGTTGTGTCTCAATAACCCTGATGTCCGCAGACCCAGTTCGGCTTAGCCTAAGGTAACCGATCAAGGTGCTATTTGTTCGCTCTCAGATTCCACTCGCTGGGTTTCGAAGCCCTAGCGAGGTAGTTGATTTGATCCGTTTTATCCGAACCCACAACGATCACACCGTTGTACCCAATTTGCTTGTCTTGAACCTGTCGCGTCGCGCCTGCGCTAGGATGACCGCAATATCTTGCTGACACGTGCAACCGATTAAGATATCTTCTGCGCATCATATTGTTCGCGATATCGATTTCGCGAATCCATCTCGATCAACATCAAACGATGCCCGATAGCTCGCACGGGGCATCCCAAGGAAACTGCGTTGCCTCGAATTTTCGACAACATAAAGGATCATCTTCTACCTGCACTTGAGAAGACGCTAGAAGTTTCCGAACGTGGTGATTTTTGTGTTGGCTACTTCAACCTCCGTGGCTGGAATCGCCTTGGCAAATACGTTGAAAAATGGAGCGGGGGCGATGGAAACAAGTGCAGATTACTTGTTGGTATGCAGCGATTGCCAGAAGATGAACTTCGACTTGCTATGGGCCTCAGCGATGATTTCGAACATCTGGATAATCAAACTGCATTAAGGCTCAAACGAGAACTGGCTGAAGAGTTTCGAAGACAACTCACCATTGGTGCACCGTCAAACTCAGACGAAGCAACCCTCAAGCAACTAGCCAATCAGCTTCGCCAGGACAAGCTTGAGGTCAAACTTTATTTGCGTCACAGCCTACACGCAAAACTTTATCTACTTCACAGAAAAGACTTTAACAATCCGATTTCAGGTTACGTAGGTAGCAGCAACTTGACCCTTGCCGGGCTGGCTTACCAAGGCGAACTTAACGTCGATGTACTAGACCAAGACGCCGCAAAAAAACTCGCTAATTGGTTCGAAGATCGCTGGAACGACCGATGGTGCGTCGATATCAGCAAGGAACTGATCGAGGTTCTGGAAGAAAGCTGGGCACGCGAGGAACTCATCCCGCCGCATCATATTTACGTCAACATGGCCTACAACTTGGCACAGGAAGCCAGGACTGGATTATCAGAGTTCAGGATCCCAAATGAATTTGGAAACCGATTATTCGAATATCAAGTAGCTGCCGTCAAGATCGCTGCTCATCACTTAAATAAGCGTGGTGGAGTCCTCATCGGAGATGTTGTCGGTCTGGGTAAAACGCTCATGGCTACCGCAGTCGCCAAGATTTTCGAACTTGACCAGTTCACTGAGACGTTAATTATCTGCCCGAAGAACCTCGTCACAATGTGGCAGGAATATGTTGATGAATACCGATTGATCGCCAGGGTAATATCCAATACGAACGTCATCCGATCACTTCCGGATATGCGCCGTTTTCGCGTCGTAATAATCGATGAAAGCCACAACCTCAGAAATCCCGAAGGTAAACGATATCGAGCTATTCAGGAGTACATAGCGAAGAATGAAAGCAAGTGCATTCTTCTTTCTGCTACCCCATACAACAAGACATATGTTGATCTTTCGAGTCAACTTCGACTTTTCACCGAACCAGATGTTGACATAGGCATCCGCCCTGAGCGTTATATATCCAGCATTGGTGAAACCGAGTTCATTCGACGACATCAAGCCGCTCCCAGATCACTAGCTGCATTCGAATTCAGCGATTATTCCGATGATTGGCGCGATTTGATGAGACTCTATCTGGTGCGCCGGACCAGGAGCTTCATTAAGCAGAACTACGCTGATCTAGACGAAGCAACTGGACGAAGGTATTTAACACTCGAAAATGGCCAACGCACCTACTTTCCAGATCGAGTGCCAAGAACCATCAAATTTCAAATAAACGAGGATGATCCAGAGGATCAGTACGCCCGCCTATACTCAAGAGAAGTTGTGAGCATTGTTCGTAATCTTCAACTCCCTCGCTATGGACTCGGACAAGATCAATATGTGTCCGATCCACCTGCAAAGTCAGCCACCCAGTCCGAGCAGCAACATTTGGACAATCTTTCTCGTGCCGGACACCGGTTACAAGGCTTCTGTCGCGTAAATCTCTTCAAGCGACTCGAAAGCAGCGGAGATGCATTCTTACTGTCCATTGAACGGCACATTCTGCGCAACTACATCTTCCTCTACGCCATAGAGAACGACTTGCCGTTCCCTATGGGATCTCAGGATTCGGGAACGCTTGATCCCGGCAGTAACGACGAAGACGCTGACGATATCTCCTCCGCACCTGAAATGTTTGATGACGATGATGACAACGAAACACCCACACCTGAATCGATCTCAGGCCGATTACGAACAGTGGCTGATTTCGAATCCAGAGCCGAGCTGGTTTACACCCGTTATGAGACTTCTTTCAGGCGACGATTCGAGTGGATTCGCTCAAGTTTATTCACCGACAAGCTCGCTGTGGATCTCAGAAAAGACGCTGAAAACTTGTCGAGAGTCCTAGATCGTGCAGGCGATTGGAACCCCTCTCGGGATGAAAAACTCAAATCACTTAATGACCTCCTTACGAAGCAACACCCCGACGAGAAAGTTATTGTTTTCAGCCAGTTCGCTGACACGGTCAGATATCTTTCGAGGGAACTGAAGAAACAAGGGATAAATCAACTTGCTGGAGTAGTCGGCGGTGTGTCTGACCCTTCAGAATTTGCTCGCCGTTTCAGCCCAGAAAGCAACAACAGATCTGAGATTAAGGACTCCGAAGATGAGTTGCGCGTGTTGATCGCAACAGATGTCCTCAGTGAAGGCCAAAATCTCCAAGACTCCGCCATCGTTGTTAATTACGATCTCCCGTGGGCAATTATCAGGCTGATCCAGCGCGCAGGACGCGTCGATCGAATCGGTCAAAATGCACCTGAAATCGTTTGCTATTCATTCTTGCCAACTGATGGGGTCGAACGACTCCTCAACCTGCGAGGTCGTGTTCGTGATCGTTTGAAAGAAAACGCTGAGGTTGTTGGTACCGATGAAGCATTTTTTGAAGATGACCATGACGCCCAAAATCTCCTCGATTTGTACAACGAAAAATCCGGAATCCTTGATGGCGACGACGATGACACAGATGTCGATCTGGCGTCGCACGCCTATCAAATATGGAAGAACGCTATTGAAAGCGATCCTTCGCTTGAGAAGACAATTCCAGCGCTACCATCTGTCGTGTTCTCGGCGCGACAACATTCAAAGTCTCAGGCCCTACCTGCCGGAGTCCTTGTCTATCTGAAAACAGCAGAGGGAAATGACGCACTAGCCCAACTAGACGCCGACGGCAACGTAGTAACCGAATCTCAATTCGCCATATTGCGCGCCGCTGCTTGTGAACCAGGAACAGCGCCAATTCCAAGGCATGAAAACCATCACGAACTCGTCCAAAAGTCGGTTGAGGTCGTTGCTACGCAAGAACGTTCCGTCGGGGGACAGCTTGGTCGTCCTTCTGGAGCTCGATTCCGTACTTATGAGCGACTAAAACGCTATGCGGGACAGATCAAGGGAACCCTATTCGACACGCCCGAGTTGGGTCGAGCTATTGGGGATATCTACCGAAACCCGCTCCGTTCAGCAGCGACGGACACGTTAAATCGACAACTTCGTTCTGGGATTTCAGATGAGCTACTGGCCGAGCTTATTGTCGGGCTCAGAAGTGAGGACCGACTCACCATCAATCACGAACAGCCAGACCTACGTGAACCACAGATCGTGTGTTCAATGGGCCTTGTGAATGCTTCAGACAATTAGTCACGAGGAAAACAAATGACACTTGATGTAGTTTCTGCTCGACAATACCTCAAGAATTTTGATTTCCACAAGCTGTTCATCGAGGAACTCGGTTGGGACAACCACGCTGAAACGGTGAAGGTGCCATTGGGTGGTACCGAGTGGGAGCTGTCAGCCATCGCTCACAAGCGCGGCATGGTGGCTTTCCATTGTTCGCCCCCAGATAGCGAAGACCTCCCTGATTATCAGACGCGACGCAAAATTGAGCGTCAGGTGGCGAAATCGGCCCATGAACATTTCATCATTTTTACGGACAATGCCAAAATTACTCAGACATGGCAGTGGCTGAAAGTTGAGCCCGGTAAACCCAACGCCAGTCGCGAACATTCTTACACCACGTCGCAGCAGGGCGACGCACTCATTCAAAAGCTTCAGGCGATTGCGTTCACGATCGACGAAGAGGAATCGCTAACACTCGTAGATGTCGCTGGCAGGACCAGAGTTGCATTCGACGTTGAACGGGTCACCAAGCGGTTCTACGACCAGTTCAAAAAGGAACATGACAGTTTCCTCAAATTTATAGATGGGATAACGGAGGGCGCTGATCGCGAGTGGTACGCATCGGTAATGTTGAATCGCCTAATGTTTGTGTATTTCGTGCAGCGTAAGGGATTTCTAGATGGTGACACCCACTATCTTCGTAATCGGCTAGAGCGGATGCGCCAGACCCAAGGCAATGATAAGTTCCACTCTTTTTACCGGTTTTTTCTTCTTCGCCTGTTTCACGATGGACTGGGCGGTGCCGAGCGGACTCCTGAGCTTGAGAATCTTCTTGGTCGTATCCCCTATCTGAATGGTGGACTTTTCGATATACACGAATTAGAACGAAATGAACGATACGGTGAACAAATTCAGATTCCTGATGAAGCGTTCACTCGAATATTCAACTTCTTCGACAGGTTTCAGTGGCATCTCGATGAACGACCAACGCGAAACGATGACGAAATCAATCCGGATGTCCTTGGCTACATTTTCGAAAAGTACATAAACCAAAAGCAGACTGGTGCGTACTACACCAAAGAGGATATTACTGAGTACATCGGAAACAATACGATCATTCCATTCCTGTTTGAAACTGCGCGCAAAGAATGTCGTGTCGCCTTCGAAAACCCTGAAGGTCCGACGGTTTGGGATTTACTCTCTATTGACTCTGAACGCTACATCTTCCCGGCAGTGCGCCATGGAATTACGTGGAACTACCAATCCACACACCCTCATCAAGGGACTCCCCTCAGCACACCTCACGATCTGCCAGATGACATTCTCGCCGGAATTGATCCGCCAACACTGGAAGAGTTAGTCGGTGATGACCCAGGAAATACTTCGAAATTGCGAGAGCTCTGGCGACTTCCTGCTCCGAGTGAATACGCTCTCCCAACCGAATCTTGGCGGGAAGTCGTTGAGCGTCGCGCTCGATTTGAGAAAATGAAAGTAAAACTTAATTCGGGTGACATTCAAGACATTAATGACCTGATCACTCTGAACGTGGATATGCGACAGTTCGCTCAGGATGTGATTCAGAATTGCGAAGGTCCCGATCTTCTGCGGGCAATGTGGCACGCGATCGAGAAGGTAACGGTTTTAGATCCTACTTGTGGCTCGGGAGCGTTTCTATTCGCAGCTCTAAACATCCTTGAGCCGCTCTATCAAGCGTGTTTGAATCGCATGGAAGGATTCTTAGATGAACTCGATCGCTCAGACGATAAATCACATCCAGAGAAGTACTCCGACTTCCGAAAAGTACTCGAGAATGTCCAGGCTCACCCGAACAGAAGGTACTTCGTTCTAAAGAACATTATTCTGAACAATTTGTACGGCGTGGACATCATGGAGGAAGCAGTCGAAATCTGTAAGCTACGACTTTTCCTAAAATTAGCCGCACAGGTCGACCCGGACATAAACCACGCAAACTACGGGATGGAACCGCTCCCTGACATCGATTTTAATATTAAGGCAGGCAACACTCTTGTCGGTTTCGCTACCTACAACGATGTCGAGCGAACCATCAAGAGTCGTCTGGATTTCGACGATGCAATGAGTCGTATTTCGACAGCTGCGGCCGATTTACAAGATGCTTTCGATGCTTTCAAGGCACGACAAATCGAGAGCGCCGAGTCTGTACCTACGTCACACAAGTACGAACTAAGCGAACGCTTGGGCGTGCTGAAAGATGAACTCAATCAATACTTGGCGAGCGAATACGGCATCACCTCGGCGCAAACGGATGTGTTTAATCAATGGATGAAGTCACATCGCCCATTTCACTGGTTCATTGAATTTTTTGGAATTATGGCTGGAGGCGGGTTTGATGTCATTATCGGCAATCCGCCATATATCGAGTACAGCAAAATTCGGTCTACATACAAGGTTGGTGCGCTAAAAACTATCGAGTCAGGAAATCTGTATGCACTGATAATCGAGCGTTGCACTTCGATCCAGCGAAAACGCTCTTTTTTCGGCATGATCATACAATTGTCCGCATTTTGCACTCCCAGAATGCATCAATTCCAAAATGTTTGGTTCAGTTCGTATGAACAGTCTTGGCTCTCCTTTTTTGATGATCGTCCAGGAAAATTATTCGACGGTTTACAGCACATTCGAACCGCAATCGCAATCGGGCGATTTGGAGGTAAATCCACTAACGTCTATACGAGCCGATACAACAAGTTTGCTACAGCTCAACGCCCATCACTTTTCTCGACACTTTCATATGAGGAATATCGAAATCCGCGACGCGGGAGTAGCGTTCTGAAAATTTCTAGCGAGCTGGAAAACTCCCTCACAGCGAAACTCTGGAACAGCAAAACGAAACTGGCAGATTTTCTACAAGTTAGCGCCAGTGAAGATTTCGTTTATTACGGCTACGGCTTTGGGTATTGGGGCAAGGTACTTAATTTCAAGTCGTATTTTTCAGGCGAATCGGTTTCCAAATCGACTGGAGACAAATACATATATATGAAGAACGGCGTAGATCGAGACATTGTGGCCGCGCTAATGAACTCTTCTTTGTTTTATTGGTTCTATGTCAACTACAGCGATGGGCACAACTTCACTAAACACGTAATCGGTTCGATCCCGTTTTCTTATCCTCAAGCCGGTATTGCTATCCAGTTGAAGGAAGCCTGTGCGAGGTTGATGGAGGACTTACGTAAGAATGCGTCCCGACGAACGGCGACTTACAAAGCTACCGGCACCGTCGTGTATGACGAGTTCTATCCCAAGTTCAGCAAGCCAATAATTGATGAGATAGATCAACTCCTCGCCGTTCATTACGGTTTCACCGAAGAAGAGCTTGATTTCATTACCAGCTACGACATCAAATATCGCATGGGACGCGATGGAGAACGCTGATATCAGTGACAAAATATCTTCCTGCGGTAATCACAGAGAGCGATACATTTTGGCCCAAAGCGATTTGTGATCGGCTTGGGGCGTCCTCACCGTCAGTTCTCAATGCAATCGGCGATGTGACGATCCTCGGTGCCGACAAGACAGCGCTTTTCTGTTCAGCGAAAACGCCAAGTGACGCGATATTACCTGCCCACAACAGAGCTCGAAGACTTCGTGATTCTGGCCAGACCGTAATTAGTGGATTCCAATCGCCAATCGAAAAGCAGTGCCTGAACATACTGTTACGCGGTACTCAGTCCTTGATTATCTGTCCGGCTCGTTCGATTACTAATATGAGAATCACCGCGGAATTGAGAAAACCGCTCGAAGATGGTCGGTTGTTGATCATCTCTCCGTTTTTAGACAAACCGACCCGAGTGACGAGAGCAGCGGCTGTTAAGCGCAATGAACTTGTAGTTGCTATGGCTGATTCCATCTTCATTCCTCATAAAGAACCTGGAAGCCAAACCGCTCATATCGCCGACTTGGCAAAGAGTTGGAATATTCCATTCGTGCCGGTTGAATGAGCTGGATTATCTAGGAATGGTCTGGGTGTGTCATCCTCATCTGTCACCTCGAACGGTTCGGCTATTATTCAACGTGACAAGAAATCACTAGGTTTAGTGCAAGTTCCTCATGCTGATAATTCAGCAATTGGACTTATCTGACCTGCCCCCGATAGCGTTACCACTTATTATCTCGGATTTGCAGCCACCTGAAGCCTAGGCCTGAT
>CAYLWG010000026.1:0-19484 GCA_964387235.1 uncultured Dehalococcoidales bacterium | reverse complement strand
TGATTTCTTCGGTGACCCGGCTGAACACCTTTGTAAGATCAAGATCAATCGAGGCGACTCTTGTTATCTCGGCGAGAGTCCTCTGTTTTACCCGTTCAAACTCAAATTTCTTCAACAGATTGGAATTGGCTATTGCACCCGACAGCAGGTCTGAAACCCGCGACGCCATGCTGAGTTCTTCCGGCCCGTAGGCGTCTTCTTTTTCGGAACGGAAACTTAAAACTCCCATCACGTTCGACTGCCACACAATCGGCACAGAAAGTAGCGACTTGAACCCGGCTCGCAGATGTGCCTTTTCGATAGCCGATGTCTGGCTCACATATCGTGATTTCGCACCGTTTTGCAGTATAGGAACGCCCAGAAGAACGAGGTCTTCGAGCCCTGAATTGCCGTTTATCTGTATCTGTGGATGCAGCCCGTTCCCGACTGATTTACCGGCAACGTAATTTTCGGTCATATAAGTACCGGCATTTTCGATGGAGGCGATTACGAAACGATCGTGATCGATGATCTCGCCAACTGCGGCTGCAACCTCGGCCACCTGGTCGCGGAGGCTGACAGAGCGTGAAATTGCCTGACCTACCCGAGTTAATACTTCTTGTATGGCCAGTTCCCGGCGCAGTGAAGATTCTGCACTGTGGCGTGACAGCGAAAATCCTACAGCGTCTGCTATCTGGCGTAGAAATCGAAGGTCCTGTTCATCACACGCCTCTTTGTCCGCACGGAAATATATCGTGATTACGCCAGCCGGTGCATGTCTGGCAGATACGACCGCCGCAACCCCGCCAATGTAGCCATCGCTCAATATCTGAGGCGGAAGCGAAAGAGAATCGTCATCCAGGCTGTTAGCAACGTGAATATCGCTGAGTGCCTGGATTGATCGCCCAATTTGTGAGCCGAGCGAAGTATCGGCGTGGGCTATTGAAAAATCCTGGCGTTGGCCGTTGAGGAATTTTTGAGTGGCCTCAGATTTTTCGCTGGTGTGGTCATACGCCCAGAATACAACCAGCTTATCGTCGAGCAACTTTGAAATTTCCTGAGTGGCAAATTCTGTAATTCGTTCAGGAGAATTTTCTGTACCGTTCGCCTGGCTGAGATTGAGAATTATTGACCTAACACTGTCGGACGGGGAAGTTTCGGTTAGCTGAACTGTTTTTTCGATTACACACCGGATCTCGTTCGTACGTTCAATCGCATGAATGCTGATTTCAACCGGAATATCGGTTCCCTGTTTCGTGTGTAAAACAAGTTGTTCGCCGGAATTCATTATCCTGGAATGGGGATTATTTGCGAATCGCTCACGGTGAAGCGCATGCTGCTTCCTCAGGGTGGGCGGGACGAGCTTCTCTACATCAAGGCCAATCAGTTCCGACGTTTCATAGCCCATCAGTTCAGCGGCCTGTTGATTTGCGTCGGTAACGGTGCCCGCATCATCAATTTTGATAACGGCGAGCCCGTGAATTGAAGCGGAGTCGGTTGCGGGTTTCACAGAGACGACACCGGTAGGAAACGAGTGGGCGCGTCGTCAGTATCATTTTTCGGAGAACACGTTCCAGCAGCAAAAAATTCCTGCAGCCAACAGGATTCCGAACTGTATCCGTATCCGCCGATTTTCCGCGGAGTTGAGTTGCTGGCAAGCCTGCTCGAACACTTAGGCAGATCGGGCAATGGGCACCACCTCTGGAACTTCGATGTCCCTGACCAGCGAGGCGAGATCTCCGGCTGCGTTCCGGATCGCCGTTAGATGATTGATCTGCGTTTCATCCAGATTTCCGGCTTGATTACGCAGCAGGACGTCAGTGAATACAGTGATACCAGATAGAGGACTGCGTATTTCGTGCCGAACCAGAGACAGGTGCCTGGCCACAAAAGCCTCATCGAGTGCGTTCTGAGAATTAGATGACGAGCCGTTCTTGAAAACCATGAGAAACTTCGTGTGTCCATTCGACTTGATTTCTTCGATCGTCATCCAGATCGAAACAGGTCTTCCGTGGGAATTGCGAATCGTTATGGGTGGTAGCTCTGGGCCACACGGGCACATCGGGAGTGACCTTCGATTCCAACTCGCCAGAAAGCGGCTGCGGGATTCGGTGGGGATGATCCACAGGACCGGAACTCCCGATAGTTGAGAATCCTCGACTCCAAAGAATTCCCGAGCGTGGCCGTTAGCCTTCTGAATAATGCCATCTGCGTCGCACAGCAGAGTCGGATCGGAAATTAGCTCAATCCAGCTATGGGCATCCGTGACAGTAGCACCTGATTTTTCTGAGCTCGCGTCCATGAAATTCCCCTTGAAGTGTGGTCGTGCGAGAAGCAACGGGCCAAACTTCAGGTTTGCAGGGGTGAGGGGATATCGAAATCGTCTGTATGCCGACCCACGTGTCGTAACAATGGGCGACACATAGCCGCAGACGACTACAGGGCTAAACATCTATTAGCCCGCGACCATGCCCAATTGATACGGCGTGAGCCCGGTCTTTCGCATCGAGTTTTTTGAACAACCGACCGACGTACGTTCTCACGGTGGGCAGGGCAAGGCCAAGTTGAACAGACATCTCTTTAGCCGTCAGTCCTTCAGACATTCCGGTCAGGATTTCCGTTTCACGCATCGATAGTTCCTGTTTGGTTGCTTTGGGCGCAAAAGAAAATTCAGCGAGCTTCGCAGCGATGTTCGTTCCGAGAGTTTTTGAACCGGTAACGGCGCGGCGTATAGCGGTGGCAACCTCGTCCCACCCGCCCGTCTTGTCGAGATAGGCCATCGCACCGAGGCTCATCGCGCGATTAATTGATATCAGGTGGTCGTCGGCGCTCACATAGAGAATTAGCGGGGCGTCATCACTGAAGATCTTGTTCAACCACTCGTGAACTGAATAGCCATCGCCGTCCGGCAGTTGAACGTCGAGCAAAACGACATCTGCACGGGCGTCTCGTAGAGAGAGCATAGCTTCGGCGACAGTTGACGAGCGCCCGGCGAATTTGAAATCGGCCTCAGACGCCAGCAACTCCACAAGCCCGTCGGCAAACATCTGGTGGTCGTCAACGACGTAAATTCGGATTGGTGTAGAGATTTGCATAATGTGTAACGAATACCTGCTAAAACGTGTCCAATGCACAGAAGTATAAGAAAACGATATGATGCAAAACAAGTATTCGGAATACAGTTGATATCGATTCCGATACTGTCCGGGGGATGGAGGGGTTGTGCATTGATATCAAGAACAAAAATATCGTTTCAGACAGTGATTAATTTCGCTCCTAGTATCCGGCGACGATTTTGTGGGCCGATCCAATCGTTTGGGAAATCACTGTATCCCGATACACGGAAGCAGAAAATACCAGAAACGCATGATATGAACGCGGCTACTATCGTGCGACTGGAATCCGAGTTGGCCGAAAGCGAATTACGTTACCGGGAGATCTACGACAATTCCCCCGATATGCTGATTTCGGTTGACACCGAGACCGGACTGATTACGGAGTGCAACCAGGCGATGTTGGATGAATTCGGCTACTCGTTTGAAGAGTTCATTGGGATGAGTCGCCTGGAACTCTTCCCCCCGGAATCATTCCGACAGATAAATGCGATCTGGGCAAGGTTCAAGCGCACCGGAATTGTGGAATGGGCCGAAATCCAGGCACTCCGTTCAGACGGCACTGATCTGATCGTAAGTATCCACGTGAGATCTGTTCTTGACGATACAGGCCGAATCATTGGTAGCCGTTCAATATGGCGGAACGTAACCGAAGACGTAATCCTGCGGTCTTCGTTCCAGCAGGGGCAGCACGCTCTCGATTCGACCACCGATATGGTGGCGATCCACGATCTGTACACGAGGTATGTATACGTAAACGACGCCTTTGTGACCGGAACTGGGTATGAACGAGACGACGTGATCGGACGCTACCCGATGGCACACGGCTCTGAGGAACAAAACGAATCCAGCGAAAACTGGGAGGTCGCAGCATCCGGCCGGGTCTGGTCGGGGACATATCTTGCTTACCGTAAGGATGGAACCGCGTATCACGAGCAATCCACACTGGCACCCGTGTTCGACGAGCAAGGTGAAATTTCCAGTTTCGTCTCGATCAAGCGCGATATCACGGAAATACTCGAAGCTGAATCGCTGATTAGCCAGTCACTTGCCGGACAGGAACTGATCTCGGTCGTCGAGCATGAACTCAGGACTCCACTTGCCGCGGTAATTAACTTCATCGACTTGCTCCGGAAATCAGATTCTCATAACCCAAAAATCCTCGAAGCCATAAAATCGTCCACTTCAGCAATGGCGACCGCGATAAGCGACTTGAGGAGTTTACGATCGGATAATTTTGCGCAGCTGACCATTAACCGGAAGCCAGAAAGCGTTTCGTTGCTGCTTGAAAGCACGATCTCGCGATCGACCACGCTCATAGAGAAAAAGGAACTGAATCTATCTGTAGCGATTGACCAGGACCCAGCGGCACCTGAACTCGAAATAGACGCTTCCCGTATCGCCCAGGTCTTTTCAAATTTGATAACAAACGCTGTCCGCTACTCCCCAAACGGAAGCAACATCGAAATCGAACTGGACCACGGCGGAAAATTCACAAGAATCAGAATATTCAACGATGGCGCGGGCGTTTCTGATAGTGAACTGGAAATGGTGACACACCCGTATTTCAGTGGAGCAAGTTCGCGTAATTCACTCGAGCCGGGATCGGGCATCGGGCTGGCTCTTTCAGCCGCGATCATCAAATCACACGACGGCTACATGAACGTCCGTAGTAAACCCAATGAGTTCTTCGAAGTTGAAGTGCTACTACCAAACCCGGATTCCGTCTGAATTTCAGGCATGCTTGCCGTTGGTCACGTTTGTCGGGGGATCGTCGTTACTTCATATTTCCAGCTCGGGTCATTCATCCTTTTAACTGGTCAACTGGTCAACTGGTCAACTGGTCAACTGGCAGTTCATGTGCTTATGGCTGGCCTGAAATACGCTCGCTCGGGCGCCGCCGCCCGGTTCAATCCGAATAGAGAACCACTGCTCGATAACAGGCAGGCAGGCCCCGGAATTCGCCAGCCGTCTTGGTAGTTCACGGCATGTTAGTTATTGGGACTCTCTGAATTTTTACCTGTGGTTCAGAATCACATCGAATAACGTTATTCGCTAAATGTCGTACAGATGAATTACTTCGGCAAACATGTGATTACTGTAAGGCGACATGAGTAATAACTTTCTCTATCGGCATAACGCATGCACATAATGCGGGACGCTCTCACGACCAGACATGCGTACGACTGTACAAAGATAGACAGGTGTTGAACCAGCGCCTTGATGTTGCTGGGCATTGTATTTCAGGTAGATATGCAACACGACTACGGTCGTAATAAAGGGGCTGTTTCCGATGAGCGACAACGATTATAAGAAACGCAAATCAGGCGCACAGATACGTGACGATTTACGCATCGATGGGGCAGATATTGAATTCCGGATGAACTGGATGGATTTCTCGCAAAAACACATCGATATTCTCAGGGAACTCGAGGACCTCGCCAGAGAAGAGGCCCCCCGTATCGCGAAGGAATTCTACGATCAGTCGTTCAAATTCCCGCAGTTCATTGCAGTCGCCGAAAAAGCCGCAAGTGGGCGATCTATCGGTGATGTTCGGAGGGGCCTGGAAGAAACTCAGAAGAACTACTTCCTCGATATCTTTTCCGGAACATACGATGCCAATTACGTCGACAAACGTCTGGCGGTCGGCACGATTCACCACAAGCTGGGTGTCGGACCAAAGATGTACATCGGTTCTTACACATTCTTCTACGAGGGATGGATTCCGGTAATCATCAAGAAATTCCGTAAGAAGCCCGAACAGCTGAATCTGGCAATCCAGGCGTTTAACAAAGTAGTCAGTTTTGATCAGGCCATTGCTTTGAACGCATATGTGCTTGGGTATGTCGACGAAGTGAACATTCAGGCAGACGTTGTAGTAAAAGAAGCTGGTAGCGTTGGCGAATCGGCATCCGCCGTACTGAATTCCATGACCGATGTCCAGAACGCAATGGGAGAAGTCGCAAAAGGTGCCAATGAACAGGCAGCAAATGCGCAGTTGGCAACTGAATCTATGGATGAACTGACCAGGTCAATCAAGACCATCGAAACATCGGCCAACGAACAGTCCGCAGCGGTTCAGCAGGCCTCTCAGCAGATGGTCATGCTGGGCGAGTCAACGAAAACAATCCAACAGAGCGCAATTTCCGGTGTTGAAAATTCGGCCGAAGCCAGCGATCTGTCGAAAAAGGGAGCAGAAGTAGTCGATGAGACGATATCTGGGATGAACCGCATCCGCGAGCAGGTATCCGACAGTTCGAAATTGATCAACGACCTTGGTGAGAAGTCTGACGAAATTGGAAAGATTGTCGGAGTGATCCAGTCGATTGCCGATCAGACCAATCTGCTAGCCCTGAACGCAGCAATCGAAGCTGCAAGGGCAGGGGATCAGGGACGTGGGTTCGCTGTTGTCGCCGACGAAGTACGCCAGTTGGCCGAACGCGTAGCCACTGCAACCGGTGAAATTTCGGGGCTGATCGACAATGTCCGCGATGGTGTTACCCAGTCGGTAGAGGCCATGGAAAGAGGCACTACGGAAACTCAGACAGGTGCCGATCTGGCTGAGCAGGCAGGTGAATCCCTGAACGAAATTCGAACGATGGTGAGCGCGACTGCAGAAAAAGTCGAGTCAATCGGCAATGATGCCGATTCGATGCTGAACATCGTCAGTGAAATCACACAGGGCGTTGAAGGTATCGCCGCATCTGCCGAACAGAACGCTGCTGCGGCAACCCAGATGTCGGATACCAGCTCGAAAGTGAACAATGTTGTTGAAATGTTCGCCGCTTCGGCCGAGGAAAACTCGGCGGCCGCAGAACAGGTTTCCGCATCCGTCGATACTGCCAGAGATCAATCAGAAGCGATCTCTTCAGCATCGAAAAGGGTCGATTCAAGTCTCGAAGAATTGACTACCGGGCTGTCTAAACTGGCCCAACTTACCTAGCAGTTCTGTGAAGACCTGGCGACGCCAAACCGCGCATCCCTCCGGGGTGCTGGCGTCGCCGGTCCTCACGTGTACTGGGCTCACCTGCGGACTATCTACCCCCAGTCCAAAGGCGAGTAGAGCCTGCGTCTCCCGATTGACTCAGGTTTGAAAATAGAGGAGGTGCGGCCACGGTGCTTTTCACACACTCGAAGCACCTGGCCGCACCACCCTTTTTACATGGCTTTACGTGGTCATTGCCTGGTCGAGCATCTACCTGGCACCACAGTGTTATTTGCACGAATCTGGAGATGCTCTATTACCGAAAACCTTCGGATAGTCCCCGACTGCTAAAAGCAATAAGGACTGCCGATTTTAGTCCGATCAAATTAAATACTGACGAGAACCAAGACAATGAAACTAACTATCCAAACAAAGCTGCTCGGTATCTTCGGAATCATGATTATCATGATGATCGCTGTATTCGGCGTTGGCTTCTGGGGCATGAACAGCATTGCCGACTACACCACCGAAATAGTCACCGAGAATATGCAACAGGAACTAGCAGTTCGAGAACTGCAAATTCTGATTCTCCAACAGACGGCAACTTACGAAGACTTCATCATCACGAAAAACGAGGAAGATCTTGTACTGATCGATCTTGAGATCGAAGCCGTACTTGAACACTTCGTAAATCTCGAACAAGAATTCAGTCAAATGCCAGAGGTACTTGAGCTTCTTCACGAGGTCGAGGGTGAATACGACCTGTTTCTCGAATCTGGCAATAAGCTACTCGCCCTCGTCAGCAATGACGCTAATCACGAGGCCATACTTAACGAACTTGAAATATTGAAAAAAGACGAGGTCTTGCTTGAAGAAGAGCTCGAGCAGCTGGTGTTGCACATAAATGCGGCCACGGAAGAAGCTTACGCGGCTGCCCTCTCAGGCAAATCTCGAATCACCTCCATCTCTATTGGTGTTGTGATCCTCGGTTTATTGATTGGTCTCGGGAGCGGGCTGTATATGTCCCGCAGCATCTCACGGGGTGTGCTGAACGTAGCCCGTGCGGCCAACGACCTGGCGCAGAACGCTTTGCCATCGCTCAGGCGACTGACACGGGTGGTTGCGCAGGGTGACCTGACCCAGCAATCTAACCTGGTGATCGAGCGAGTTGCAGATTCGGGATCAGACGAAATTGCCGACCTTGCAAAGGCCTTCAACACGATGGCCCAAGAAATCGAAGGAATTGGCGTCGACGTCGACGACATGGTCAACGAACTACGTAGCGTCGTCGGGAATGTAACGAAAACCGCCCGCGAAGTTGGATCAGCCAGCGTGCAGCTTGCATCGGCAGCTGAACAGGCGGGCCAGGCCACTCAGAGTATTGCGGAGCGAGCACAGGGCCTATCCCGCGGCACCGACGAGCAGCAGAAAAATATCAAAGGCACGAGCAAATCTATGAAGCAGCTCGGTTCGGCCATTGATCAGATCGCTTCTGGTTCCCAGCAACAAAGTGAGAGCGTCGAAACAACATCCACCGCCATTGCGGAAGTATCTCGTGCGATCACCGAAGTTGCCAGCGGCGCGCAAGACGCCGCGGAAGGTTCGAGGACTGCCGACGAAGCTGCACGCAAGGGTCTTAACCTGGTCGAACAGACTGTGCAGGGGATGGGTCAGATCAAATCCGCCGTTCAGGACGTTGCAGATCGAATTGGAGATCTTGGTGAGCAGTCTGCAGAAATTGGCAAGATCGTCGCAGTTATCGATGACATAGCGGCACAGACCAACCTGCTGGCCCTGAACGCAGCAATTGAAGCTGCAAGGGCCGGTGAGCAGGGCCGTGGGTTCGCGGTTGTTGCCGATGAAGTTCGTCAACTCGCCGAACGTGTCACGCAGGCCACCAGTGAAATTGCAAACCTGGTCGATGGCGTCCAGAAAGGCGTTGAAGAATCAGTCAAGGCGACTGAGCGCGGTACGTCAGAAGTCGAACTAGGCTCGGAACTTGCCAACGAGGCAGGTATCGCACTTAACGAAATTCAAGAAGCTGTCCAGATCGTGAGTAGTCAGGTCGAGCAGATATCGGCCGCTGCTGAAGAAGTGGCTGCATCCAGCGACGAGATGGTGAAATCCATCGAAGGCGTTAGTGCGATTACCGAGCAGACGACTGCTGCTACTGAAGAGATGGCAGCAAACAACGATGAAGTTCAGTCTGCAATGGGTTCCATTGCGGCCATCACGGAGCAGACCAGTACCGCAGTCGAGGAATCATCGGCTTCGACCGAGGAACTCAGCGCTCAGGTCGAAGAACTGGTGGCATCTTCATCCGCACTTGGCGACATGGCAGCATCGCTGAACGGTTCGATATCCAGGTTCAAACTCGACGCGGAATCTGAAAGTGTGGGAGAAGAATCCGGCATTTGGGAAGACGAATCGATAGCAGCGTAGAAAGCTTGCTCGATAGATTCAAAAGTTCCGTGTGGACCCGGCTACGTCAACCGTGCATCCCCGAATTATGGGGGCTGTCACTGGTTTTCACGTAGCCGGGCCCGTCGAGAACTACCCTTCCCGCCGGTCCACAGGCGAGTAGAGCTTGCGTCTCCCGATAGATTCAGGTTTGCGCATAGAGGATGTGCCGACAAGGTGGATTTCACACACGCGAAGCACCTGAATGCACCATCTCTGGTTGCGAAAATATCAGTGAACTATTGCTGTAACCGACAGCGAAATTCTGTGAACTGCTCTGGCCGACGGTACGGCTGGCGAATATCGACGTTGAACCGGGAAGACCTGCACATGATGCCGATACGGCTGGCCGCGTTCGTGGCAAAAATACCTGATTGCAGCCGAGTGGCTTCTACGTTTAACAACAAAGGCTCCAGACTATTGTCCGGAGCCTTTTGATGTGCAGGTGGAGCGGAAGACGAGGTTCGAACTCGCGACCCTCTCTTTGGCAAGGAGATGCTCTACGGCTGCTGGAAAGATAATAAAAAAGAAACTAGGAGTTCAACGCCAGTTGTGCCCGCGATCACCCCACAATTCAAGCCACTTCTCTTTTGAGATGGTGCAATTTACAAACTCCGTGAACTCACGAGTCATCATCCTCATTTGGCGTGCCATCAGTGGCACAAGATTGGAGGGCACCGTTCCAGACGCACTATGGGATATCTTCGTAGTCCGGTACTTCTTCCCCTCCACTGTTACGAAATAGAAGATGTGATGGCGTTGACGGTCTTCCTCGCACCCAGCCTTACGAATCAAGGCTCGCCGAAGTATTCGAAACTCCATGTTTACGAATCAGGAGTCGGCGATATCATTTTTCGTAACAAAGTGAGCTCTAGCAGTGCGGAATCGCCTAACAGCGCCTCTTGATGTTCCAGAGATTGTCTGTATTCACCGAGGGAGGTGATGAGATCGATCAGCGATTCGTCGACTGTATTCCCATGACCAAATTCTGACACACCTTCTAGCCATGTCGATGCCACAGCACTTCGGGATTTAGATTCCGACTGTATGACGAGCGGCGCAAGCAATTTCCAGCCTGCGAACTCCGAGTCTCGATCTAACACTATTACAGTTAGAGCAATGCGCGATTTTCGGCTATTTGGAATTTTGCCGGTGACAAATGCGAGGTCGTTTGGTGAGCACCAAACTGGCGGGGAGTCAAACTCTGGAGAGTGTGATTCCCCACTGACTGCAAAGGGAGACTGGTCAATTCTGACTAATGGGTATTCGAGGGAAAAAGTTTCGAGCATGGCGCTAATATTCGATCAATTATTCGAAGGGAATGTAATTAAAAATTCGGTGTCGGACGCCAGAATTCAGTCCAATCTTCGGGTGAAATTCCGAGTTGATTGAGAATGTCTCTGCTTACTTCCGCTTGAACACCGTTTTGAGACTCCGCATTATTTATTTGTCGTCGTATGATCATGATCATTGTTTTGAGGTGTTCAACGCTCATACGCACGGTGCCTAGTCGCCTGTTCTTTGGTGCCTGACCTGCCGACGGATGTGGATCTCGAACATCGAAAGACAGGTTGGCCCCAAATGGGGTTACTGTGATGGTGAACGCGTCAGCGTATACGTCGAAAGAGTTCTGCTGGTCTGAATCCGCCATCTGTTAATCTCCGGAACCGTGGATTGATTACCTCGGTACTATACAGGCGTTTTATATTTGATAAACAGGGTAATTCAGTACAATTTTCGGTTGCGTCACCCTGAAAAACATTCTGGAATCCGGTGATTGCTCGAAGTGCTGCATCCGGGAACCAGAGAGCGTAAGTTCGGTGCGTGGTGTGAAAATTGGAATGACCAACGCCACTGAAAACATGATTGGGTATTCTCAACGTAGTGAGAATGTCAATTCAACTTATATTGGATATATGCAGAAACGGCGGACTGGAAGCCAACGATTAATTCGCCTAGGCAGGTTGTCACGAGCAGACTCAGCACCGCCACCCGCACATCTTTCTGTAACAAGGGGGCGGGCAGCTCTATCGGCGACCGACTGTAACACCCGCCTAAGCTTCCATATTGTCGATGCGAGCCTTACTTGAGTATCAGATTGGGGTTGAATTTGTGATGGCAAAACTTTTCGATATATTGCCGATCGCTATAGGCACTGCAATGTTGTTAGGCATCTCCCTTCTGTCTGTTGCGATTATGATAGGAAAAGAAAACGTAGTTCTCGCTGCTGTGGTGTTCATAGGCGGGCACGCAGCGAACATCGGCATCATTGGAGCTTGGATGAGCCGTCAAGAAGATCGGCGGATTCACGCCAGGGAGAAGAAAGAGTACTTCGCAGCGCGTAAGGGTTCGAACCACAAGGATTAGCCGGGCAATCTAGGCAGTGGTTTGAGTGACAAACAATCTCTACTTCGCGCCGTAATCCGATAGATTCAGAAAATGAACCCTTGGTCGAATCGTCCCGGTCAGAAAGTACCCGTTCCTCGCTTCTCATTGGAGTCGTGGGCGCAACACATGGCAGACCCAAAGCAGTACGCAAGCATGCTGAAGGAACGCGCACGTTCGATCAGAGAGCAGTTGAAGCTGCTAGACAAGCGGAGGGGGTGATGCCCGGAATGGGCATTTATCTCAGGCTATTGGAACAGCATTGGAACAGTTAATCAGAAAAGCCCCTAGATTTCTCTAAGGGCTTCTCAGTTTGAGGTTCGATGGAGCGGAAGACGAGGTTCGAACTCGCGACCCTCTCCTTGGCAAGGAGATGCTCTACCACTGAGCCACTTCCGCTGGTGCGTTCAACAGTAAGCATTCGCAGGCTGGAGGTCAAGGTCGCGTGTGACTTTTAGTGTGGTGATAGGACGCAGAGATGGGGTAAACGATTCAGTCGTCGAGCAACTCTGCACCGGCTTTGCGCAGCGATTCAGCCAACACACACCATGTTGGAGAAATCGTGGCCGGCCATCTATATCGGGGGGAAACGTGGTTAGCCACTGACTCGAACGAGGCGTTTACCGAAATTTTCGCCCCTTAGTAGCCCGATGAATGCAGACGGAGCGTTTTCAAAGCCATCGACAATGTCCTCGCGATACTTCAGGCGACCGTCTTTAATCCAACCGGCGAGTCGCGCACGTCCAACCTCATGCAGCGATTCGAAATCGTAAACCAGGAACCCCTCGACCTTCGAGCGAGTCCGGGTAAGCATCATTAGTTTGCGGGGTCCTTGCGGCACTTCAGCCGCACTGTATTGCGATATCTGTCCACATATTGCGATTCGTGCGTTGATCGCCAGATGATCGAAAACAGCATCTGAAACAGGCCCGCCGACGTTGTCGAAATACACGTCGATGCCGTCCGGGCACAGCCTGCTGAACTCTGCAGAAATATCCTGCGTCTTGTAGTTAATCGAAGCATCGAACCCGAGCTCATCGACGATATAAGCGCACTTTTCGTCACTACCAGCCACACCAATCACCCGGCACCCGCTGATTTTGCCGATTTGGCCGACAACCGCGCCCACCGCTCCCGAGGCTGCCGATACAACCAGCGTATCGCCCGGCCTAGGATGGCAAATTTTGAGAAGGCCAAAATAGGCTGTCAGTCCGGGCATGCCCAGGACCCCGACGGCGGTCGAAATTGGGCCGAGCGATGGATCTACCGCTTTTACGTTGTGGGCTGAAACGACATCCCATTCCTGCCAGCCGATATTCGCCCGCACGATATCGCCGACCGCGTACCTTTCCGATTCGCTTTTTTCGATACGGGCCACGACTTCGCCGGTCATAACATCGCCCGGCTTAAGTGGTGTGGCGTACGAAGGGCCAGGCCGCATGCGACCACGCATGTAGGGGTCGAGCGAGAGATAGAGCGTGCGAATCAGAACGTCGCCGTGTTTCGGCTCTGGAATGGGCGATTCGACAAGCTCGAAATTCTTGGCAACAGGTTCGCCAGTTGGCCGACTCGCCATCGTCCAAGCCCGGTTCAACGTGGACATCTCTACCCTCCGAATATCTATTTTTGTGACCGTAAATTGCTCTATTTACGCTCGATAGTCAAATTTCCGTAATCGTCGACTGTCACCTGCCAGAATGGGTGAATCACCGTTGTGCAATCGGGTTCTTCAACTATCGCCGGGCCAAAGAAAACCGCCCCGGCAGGAAGCTTCGCCCGATCATAAACGACAGCCTGGACATAACCCTTGATTTCAGTAGATTCAGTGTCGTTGCCCGCTGCATTATTCAGGGCGTCTTCGGCGAAGTAAACAGGTCGTTCACCCTTTGCAGCGACCATCGCATCTGTCCCTGTTACGTCGAGTTTACGCATTTGAGGTCTGGCGATTTTGCCGATAGTGATAAGACGCAGGTTTACCAGTTCAACCGGTTCGTCGTTCGCACGAAAGCCATAAGCCTTTTCGTGGGCCTCGTGGAAAGTCTCTATAAGCTCGCTCATCCACGCATCGTTAATTTTTGGCCCTGACTCTGACTCTGGACGATCGGGCGCAGGGATGCTCAACTCGAAGCTCTGGCCCCAGTAACGCATCTCGACTGCGCGCTCGAAGACAGGCTCGCCGGAAGCCGATGCAGCAATTTTGTGTGCTTCTCTCCCGGCCAATTCGAGTCGTTCAAACTCGCTTGCTATGAGCGATAGTTCGATCTCGTCAGACCGCACAATAAGGGTTGACGACCCTTCCATGCGCACGTCCGTAACGAGTAAACCCAGTGCCGAAGCGGTGCCTGGACCCAGCGGAATCAGAACTCTGGGAATGCCAGCCTGATCTGCGATGCGAACGGCGTGGGCAGGCCCCGCACCGCCGAACCCGATCAACATGAAATCCCTCGGGTCGTGACCGCGTTGAACAGAAACCAGCCTGAGGGCGTTGACCATCGCTGTGTTGGCGATCTCGACGACGCCGTGGGCCGCCTCTTCGACCGACAGCCCGAGTGGTTCGGCACAATCCCTGCGAATCGCCTCTCTAGCACCGTCGAGGTCCAACGACATCTCGCCGCCTGCAAAGTAGTTCGGGTCGAGTCGGCCCAGCACCAGGTTCGCATCGGTGATAGTCGGCTGAACCCCGCCGTTTCCGTAGCAGACCGGCCCGGGGTCGGCCCCCGCGGAATGCGGCCCAACCCGCAGCGCACCACCGGAATCGACCCACGCTATCGAGCCGCCACCGGCACCAATTTCAACAAGATCGACGACCGGAGTCCGAATCGGATAACCTGAAGCACCCCCGAACGCGCCGGTACCGCTCTGCGCCTCGCCGCCAACGCTGTAGTCCTTCGTCACATGGGGCTTGCCATCGCGAATCAGGCTCGCCTTTGCGGTCGTTCCCCCCATGTCGAAAGAGATCACATTTGGATAGCCGAGCGACGATCCGAGCGCCGCCGCTGCCACCGCACCTGCCGCCGGACCAGATTCGACCATGAAGACCGGCGACTGAGAAGCAGCTTCGGCGGGGTAAACGCCCCCACTTGACTGCATGACCAGCAATTCGGTGGTGATGCCGGTGGCACGCAGCTTTTCGCTTATAGATGCCAGATACGTGCTGACAATTGGCGAGACAGAGGCATTAATCACCGTGGTCGAAGCCCGCAGGTACTCCCGGAATTCGGGAACAACATCAGATGAGAGCGAGATAATTACATTGGGGAGTCTGGCCCGTAAAGCTTTACCAACACGTTGCTCGTGGTCGGGGTTTCGGTAGGAGTGGAGCATGCAGACCGCTACTGCCTCGACCCCGGATTCGGCGACACGTTCGACCACTTCAGCGACTGAAGCATCGTCGAGCGGGGTGACTACCTGTCCTTTAGCATCGAGCCGTTCCGTTACCTCAAAACAGAGCTGGCGCGGAACGAGCGGGCGTGGCTTTTCGAACTGGAGATCGTAGAGCGATGGCCTGATTTGTCGAGCGATTTCGAGCATGTCCCGAAAGCCCTCGGTCGTGATGAACGCCGTTTTGGCGGTCTTGCCTTCGATAATTGCGTTGGTGGCAACCGTTGTTGCGTGAACAACGTGTTCGATTGCTTCCGGCGAAATGCTGCTGTCCATGCCGAGCAGTTTTTTCACAGCGGAAATAAAACCCTCAGCAGGGTCATTTGGAGTAGATAGAACTTTGGAGGTAGTTACCTGTCCGGTTACAGAATCGACAAGTGTCCCGTCGGTGAACGTCCCGCCGATATCGACGCCGATTCTGTATCTTTTCTGCCGGGCATCCGCTGGTGCGGTCAATTAGTTGACTCCCTGGAAATTGCTAAAAGTTTTCTTGCTTCGATCGTGGCCGTCTCGTCAACCGCGTCTGAATGCTCGTCGATTACGACTCCATAAAATTTGTGTGCGCGCTGCCTATTCACCTTGCCGCCAATAACGTCTCGCAGCACCAGTTGCGGGTCTCGCTCTTCGGGCGGGCCGTAGCCGCCACCGCCAGGGGTCTGGAAACTCACGGTATCCCCGGGTTTCAGCTCGATAACGCACTTGGACGTCAGTTCTGTCGTCTCGTCGTCTGGGCCGTCGGGGTTCAGGATGTAAAACGCCTTGCGACCATCCATGCCACCAAAAATTCCTTTAGGCCCGGCAATGTCGCGGTCCGACAGAATTGTGAAGGTCGCAGGGCCATCAGGAAAGTGGTAATCGCGCCTCATGCCAAGGCCGCCACGGTGCTTGCCCGGACCTTCTGAGTTTTCGATAAGCGACAGGCGGGTCACCCGCATCGGAAAGTGTGATTCGATCTCCTCGACCGGTGCGTTCTCGGTATTCTGCCCGTGCTGCTGAACCGCGTCTGGACCATCAGAAGTTTTTCTTGCACCGTAGCCACCGGCCAGCGCCTCGTAGTTACAGTGATACTCGCCGGTCTCGCTGTCGATAATTCCGAACCCCGCCTGCGCCATCATTCCCTTTGTCGCCGCGGCTATCTTGTCTGGCATACCCTGTGCGAAAGCCCGAAATAGCAGATCGTTGATTCGGACCTGGGTCTCCCAGCCGCCAACGACCGGCGCGGGGTGTACGGCGTGAACGACTGTCCCGGCGGGGGCGTTCATGCGGACGTGTTGATAGAACCCGTGGTTGACCGGCATATCGGAGGCCATCAGGGCTCGAAGAGCGTAAGCGCAGGCCGAAAAAGTCATCGCCTTCGTCGAATTCACTGGGGCACGCCGCTGAGGGTCGCAGCCTTCGAAATCGAAGAACGCCGTTTCGCCCAAGATGGTGATTTTCGTCGTGAGGTTCACCACTTTGTCGGTGAAGCCGTCGAAATCCAAAAAACCGTCTGCCGTGTAAACCCCATCAGGGATATTCGCTATTTCGGCACGAGTACGCCGGTCGGTGTAATCGATCACCGCCGTCACGTACCGGTCGAAGTCTTTGACGCCGTATTTATCGACAAGTTCGGTCAACCTGCGCGCACCCACGGTATTGGCAGCAACCTGCGCCCGGAAGTCGCCAGAAGTGACACGCTTCGACCTGATCTGAGCGAGTATCAGCTTAAAGATGTCTTTGGAAATCACGCCATTCTTTACGAGCTTCACCGGAGGAATGATTATTCCCTCTTGGAAAATCTCCTGAAAAGGGCCGATAGAGGCTGGCGCCCCACCGCCAACATCTACATGGTGGGCAAGCGATGCGACATAGCCGACCAATTCGCCATTGTGGTGTACAGGGCCGAAAACCGTCACATCGTTCAGGTGGGAACCACCGCCGAACGGGTTGTTCACCACCAGCATGTCGCCCGGCCCAAGATTCTCTACCCCGTACACCTTCACGGAATTCGGAATCAGTTCGACAAAAGACCCGAGGTGAACCGGTTGGGTAAACGCCTGCGCTATCGGTCTGCAGTCACGGTCGAAGTAAGCGCACGAAAAATCCTGGCGCGTTTTTACGTTGGTTGAGTAAGCCGACCGCCTGAGCGCCACGGCCATCTCTTCGGCAACCTGCGTCAACGCCGACCTGACGACCTCGAACTGGATTGGGTCGATGCGTTTTCGGTTCGGTTTCCGGATCTTCAACCGCCAATCGGTTATCGGGCACTGCGTAACTCCTGTGTCGCTGATTTGTTGATTTCTCCCGATGCAAGGTCGATCTCGACACCGTACCGGTCGCGTGCCCGTTCCGCAGAGATTTTGAGTTGCATGACATCGTTCAGGACGCGCTCCGGGTCGCGCACAAACGGGTTTCCATATCCACCACCACCCGACGTGCGGTAGCTGATCACATCGCCGGGTTGCAATTGCAGGGTTGTCTTGGAAGAAAGTAATTCTTCCCCGCCACCGGGATTATTCCGAATCAGGGCGTAGGTGGATGTACTCCCCCGTTCACCACCGAACAGGCCGTGCGGCCCCGCCTTATCGCGATCGGCAAGCACCGTGAAGGTCGCCTCATCGGGGAACATGTAATCGCGGCGCAGGCCAAGTCCGCCCCTGAATTCACCCGGACCCTCGGAATTGGGCACGAGTTCGTAACGGGTGATGCGCACCGGGTAGTTGATTTCGGTCTCCTCGACCGGGGCGTTCTCGGTGTTCTGGCCGTGACACTGAACCGCATCGGGGCCATCTGATGTGGCACGCCCTCCGAACCCACCGGCAAGCGTTTCAAGAAAACAGTAGTACTCGCCGGTGTCCGGGTTTTCGCCACCAAAACCCGCATGGCACTGCATCGCCTTCGTACCGGCGGCAACGACGTCGGGCAACGCCGGGGCCAATGCCTCGAAAATCAGGTCGTTCAGCCGAACATGAGTCTCCCAGCCACCGACTACTGGGGCGGGGTGAACGCAGTTGGTAACCGTTCCCTCGGGTGCATGTACCTTCACATAACGATAGAAACCGTCGTTCACCGGCAGATCGCGGTCCATCAGCGCCCTGAGCGCGTATGCACAGGCCGAGAAAGTCTGGGCGAAAGTCGAATTCACGGGCGCACGGCGTTGACGGTCGGAACCAGTTGTGTCGAACTGCACTCCATCGTCGTCGATAGTGATCTTCACTTCGAGTTTCACAACATCGCCAGTGAAGCCATCGGTATCGACAAATCCCTTTGCCGAAAATACACCGTGCGGTAGCTTTGCGACTTCAGCGCGGGTCCGGCGGTCGGTGTACTCGATAATCTCGTCGATGTACCGGTCGAACTCGCTCAGTCCGTACCGGTCGATGATCTCGTCGATGCGTATGGCCCCGGTGCGATTAGAGGCGATCTGTGCCCGGAAGTCACCGGCAGTCTCACGCTTTGAGCGGATCTGGGCCAGCACAAGGCGAAACAGATCATCATCGATCTCGCCGGCAGCGACGAGTTTGATCGGCGGGATGATGATGCCCTCCTGGAACACTTCACGAAATGCGCCGACTGAAGCCGGGGCTCCGCCTCCGACATCAACATGGTGAGCAAGGCACGCCGTGTACCCGACCAGCTGATCCTGCCAGTAAACCGGCCCGATCAGCGATATGTCGTTCAGGTGGACACCGCCGCCGTAGGGGTCGTTCGACAGAATCATGTCGCCGGGCCCGAGATTCTCAGGTCCGTACCGGGTCACCGCTATCGGCACATGCCTCACGAATGACCCGAGATGCACAGGTTGGGTAAAGGCCTGCGCGACCGATCGCAGGTTTTTATCGAAGAACGCGCACGAAAAGTCCTGGCGGGTCTTTACGTTTGTCGAATAGGCCGACCGCCTCAGGGCAATTGCCATCTCTTCGGTTGCCTGTGTGAGGGCGTTGCGGATCACCTCGAACTTGATCGGGTCGATAGCAGGCGGAGTTCCCGTGTCAGTTGTAATCATTTCGCAGGGATAATAGCCCCGCTGAAGCTAATATTGGCGCGTTTTAAACTGGATTCTGGCGACATTACTCTGGCGGTTTTTGTGAGTACGAGATGCGCCGGGGAGACGAGCGAACTTAATCCGATAGCAACTTTCGTCTTTCAGACGTTGAGCCAGCACGGGCAGTGCGATTCACGACCGAGATGCGTTTCTAAAGACCCCGCTTCTTTTTTACTTGACGCCACTCTTCGAACGATTCCGGCTGCGGCGGGTAGTA
>CAYLWG010000025.1:0-20076 GCA_964387235.1 uncultured Dehalococcoidales bacterium | reverse complement strand
TCTCGCCACGGGCCAGTTGTACGAGTTGGACGAGCCGCGTTAGCTCCGGGCGTAGAACTTGGTCGCGCGTCGCAATCTACCCTTTTTCGCTCCGGGCGTAGAACTTGGTCGCGCGTCGCAATCTACCCTCCCTCAGTCCCTCCCGAAGGAGGGAAGGCAGACAGGCTCCGGGCGTTTGAGGCGAACTTGTAGATGCCCTGGCGTGCCCCGCGGAGCCGCATAATGCGACCAAGTTCTACGCCCGGAGCTAAACGCCTACGCCCGGCACTACTATCCCTTGCCCCCGCCACTTTCGTCTGGTTGCTTTGGTTTCGTCAGTATCGACAGCACCAGCCCCAGTAGTGAGAACACCGTCACCAATATGTATGCCAGCCGCCAGCCGTTCATGAACGATGCACTTGCGGCCTGGTTTCCGGTTATCTCACCAAGCGGAATATCAAACCCGTCCGCAGCCATAACACCCACCACCACAGCCGACGCCACGGCCTGACCTGCCACATTTCCTACGTTTCGTGTCAAATTCGTAAGTGCGCCTACAATGCCAAACGACTCGCGAGAAACCGAACCCATAATGACGCTGTTGTTGGGCACATTCCACAGCCCCATCGCAAGCCCATTCGCAAGCAACACAACCATCACGACCCACATCGCCGTATCGACCGTGAACATGATAAAAGCTACCGACGTTAACACAAGAATCGCAAATCCTATGACGGCAAACGGTCGTTCGCCGAACCTGTCACCAAGCCGTCCTGAAGCCTGCGCCGCAATTCCCAGCCCGAGCGATGTCAGGAACAGCACACCGCCAACAGCTGCCTCTCCGATATCCCGCACGCTGAGCAGGTAAATCGGCACTAAGAACCTGACCGCTGTCGTGCCCAGAAAACCCAGAAATCGCGTTCCAATGGCCAATGTGAAGATCAGGTTCTTGAACATTCGCAGTTCAAGCATCGGCGAATCAGTTTTCAGTTCCCACCACACGAACAGAGCGAGCAGGCTCACCGCCGTAGCGGCCCCGCCAAGTATCAGCGGCGATACGATGGGCACGCCGAACGGGTTGTTGATGAGAATTACGGTGATAGTGATTGTCGCGGCCGAAACTATCGCGCCGACCCAGTCGAACGGCGGTCGCTCGCCCGCAGATCGCCGCTGGCTGACCCGGTTCTCGTCGAGTATGAAATAACCGGCCACGAAGGCGATTCCTATCGGGATGGTCAGCATCCAGAAGAGCGCTTGCCACGGCAGGAACTGGAGCACGATACCGGCTATGATCGGCCCGGATGCCCCACCTATTGCGACCGCGGTTGTCTGGCTTCCAATGGCCTTTCCACGCTCGCGGGACGGAAAAACTGATATCACCATCGCAGTGCCAACAGACTGACCCATCGAGTTACCGATAGCAGTGATGACTCTTGCAAAGATCAACAGGCCAAAGCTTGGTGCCATAGCCGTGAAAACGGCCCCGCCTGCAAAAATCACCAGTCCGATCAGGTGAACCCTGCGACGTCCGATGATGTCGGCCAACCTGCCCATTGGCATCATGAATGCGCTGATAGTCAGTCCCTGAGCAATTACAACCCACGAGACCGACCGGAGGGTCACTCCAAAATCGTCGGCGATCTGCCCTAGAGCAACGAACACCATCGAAGCACTTGCCACCATTGTGACGAACGAAATTCCGATCGCTGCAAACGCTTTCCATTTGTAGGAATCGTCGGAGTGCGGAAGGCCTGTCGAATTGGGGGGTCGGGGCTGAAGACCTGTCTCTCGGCGAGCCTCGCTCAAGCGTAATCGTCCACAACGCCCGGTCTGGCGGAAATACGAGCGAGGCAGTAATTCATATTGGACATCGTCGCCATAATACTCCGGTCCAACGCCCCGTACATGATGCCGGGTGGCTGTCGAGTAACTGCGCTGGCGGCTGTGAGATTACTCTCGTCCCGATACCCTTGGACGGGCCTGTTCGATTTCCCGAGTGGAGCCTGTGAAGCCGAGGGACCTCACAGATACTTGCTGCTTACTGGCGGGTTCGCTAACGGGAGGATGCTGGGGTTTGTCCGGCAGGCTTACTCGTACCAGCGAGATCCTTCCACTCCGAGTCTGTCTCAAAAACCCCTCTCCTTTGGGAGAGGGCGGGTGTGAGGGGAAAGCCGGTGAGTAGGAAATACCGTTCAAAAGCATCAATTCCACCATTGAATCGATTCCCCTCAACCTGATTTTTTCTCTGGCTCCTCACGGAGAAGGGATTGTCAGGCGGCCTCCACCGGTCGGGAAATCAGGTGTTGGCCGGTTGGAGGGAGGGACGGAGATAGGGTTTTTCCGCTATGTCGCCTTGTCCTCGATCCAGTCGAGGTCGAACTCGAACCCGAAGCCCGGCGCATCCGACGGCCTTATGTACCCGTCTTTGATGACAGGCGTTCCCGGCAGGACGACCATCTCCTCAAGCGGCACGCCCGGGGGCGAGACTCCTTCCGACCGTTCGGCCCACATAACCGCTGGCATGGCGTACGCGAGGTGCTGGCCGTACGGGTAGTTCGAGCTGGCGTGTGGAATCACTGTCAGTCCGTATGCCTCGGCAAGATGGCAAATCTTTATACCTGCGGTCATGCCACCCACCCACTGAAGGTCGGGCTGGAAAATATCTACAAGTCCGTTGCTGGCCGCGAGTGCAAACGGGTGAACGCCGTACCAGTGTTCGCCGGTGGCAAGTGTTTGATATGGGATTCGCTGGCGCAGTTTGAAATAACTGTCCATATCGTCGGGCGGCATGTAGTCCTCAAGCCACTTGATCCGGTACGGGCGCAGTGCCTCGGAGAGACGGACCGCGTAATCGGTGTTCAGCGACATCCAGCCATCGACGGCGATCTCGATGTCGTCTCCCACCTGCTCCCTGGTTTTAGCAACCAGTTCTTCGCTCCGGTTGATCCCGGCGAGTCCGGCGTCGGGGCCTTCGCGCAGGAACAGCTTTACCGCCTTGAAACCGAGTTCCAGAAACCACTCGATAGAGTTTTCAGTTCCATACGAGATATCGGTGTTGCTGGCGTAACAGAAGATTTTGTCCTTTTGGGGGCCACCGATCAGTTCGTAAACCGGCCTGCCGAGTATTTTCCCTTTTAAATCCCATAGTGCGTTGTCGATCGCGCTGATTGCGAAGCTGGTCACCCCACCAGTGCCGTAAGGCGAAGCGGCTTTCTGCATCAGGTCCCACACCCGCTCGGTCGCCATGCAGTTCTCGCCTTCGATCAGCGGACCAAGATGATCGTTGATCAGCGGGACAGTCACTCCGCTATGCAGGGTCAGGCCAAATCCCCATGTGCCATCCTCGGCTGTTACGACGCAGGCCGTCCGTTTCCAGGGGTTGCCCCATTCGGACCGCTTTAGTTCTGGGTAACGTTGCATCGGGCTGACGAAGCCCTCAGTGGCGATTTTCGGCACCCGGGGCTTCGTTTTCACCTGCGGGGTTACATCGACCTCTATCGCTTTGATTGACTTGATTTTCATTTTGTCTTTCTACGGCTCCGTTCGTTCGAGGCAAACATGTTCGCGTAAAAACGTAAATCGGCGGGGAACACCGCTTATCGCCGAGCGCGCCGACGCTTAAGTTGACGACGCGCCGAATTCACGCGACAAATCCGTGCGCATACGGCCGACTGAATCGACTGGCGCAGGATAATACCACGGACTCGGGACGACGCGAAGGAGACGGCCTGCGCTAGTCGTTTGCTCCGGCTGCTAAAGAACCGGTGGTCGAATCAACAACGGTGGTTCCAGGCGACTCCTCGACCGGCTTACGACCCTCGATCGAGATATTCGGGATCCATTCAAGCCAGGAGGGCAGGTACCAGGCCTTGTCGCCGAGTATCCGCATTACGCTGGGCACAAGCAGGGAACGCACTATCGTGGCATCGAGCAACACCGCTGCACCGAGGCCGAATCCCATCGACTGGAAGAATGCGATGTCACCAAGTGCGAACCCGCCGAACACCGCGACCATAATCAGTGCAGCACCCGTGATGATGCTGGCAGTTTTGCGGAGTCCGAACGCTACCGATTCGGCGGCCTGACCGGTTTCGTCGTACCGTTCTTTTATTCGACTGAGCATGAACACGTGGTAGTCCATGGACAGTCCAAACAGAATACTGAACATAAACAGGGGGAGCCAGTATTCGATCTGATCGACCTGTTTGAAACCGAAAAGGTCGATCAGGAAGCCTTTCTGGAACACCAACACAACAAGCCCGTAAGCAGCGCCGACAGACAGCAGGTTCATGATTATCGAGGCGATCGAGATCGTGATCGAGCGGAATGCGAGCAGCAAAAGAATGAAACTCAGGCCCAGAACGGTCGCAAACACGATTGGCAAGTATTCGTCGGTTACCTTCGCCGAATCGACTATTTCAGCTGTACCACCACCCACGTACACCTCGTAGGAGTTTTCTGGCACGCCTGAGAACGCCTGAGGGATGAGGTCCTCTCTCAGGCGCCGAATTGTCGTCAATGACGCTTGATTTTGCGGATCACCGGGTATCGGGGCGGAAAATCTTGCCAGATTGACGCTCGGTTCAATCCGTATATCCGGTTCGTTCAAGCCCGCGTCGGCGATGATTAATTCTTCAAGAATCGTCAAAGCACCGGCAATTGGTGCTGAATCTACGTCGCCGTCAATCACTACGAGAGCAGGGGCGTCCGAACCGAATCCGAATTTGGAATCGAGCAGTTCGAATCCTATCTTCGCCCGTACGTCGTCGGGGAGCGCCGAAATACCGCTCGTCCCTTTTTCAATTTCAAGATAGGAGTAGGAAAGCAGCAATAAGATCGATACGGCAGCAACCATGCTTACTACCGGGCGTTTCATTACCGCTACGGTAATGGTGTTCCAGAAACCGCTCTGCGCATCGGAATCTGAAACTGTGGTTTTGCCAAGCCCGAACGAACGCCCGGATTTGCTAATTTTTCTTGCGATTGTTAGCGCAGTCAAAATTGCCATCACACCTGCTGAAACGATGATTATTTCGGCACCAAACCCTCTGGTTAGAGTCAGGGCGACCGCACCCACTATGAACAACCCGAGAGTTAGAGGAAGTGGCGCACGGATCGCCGATACTCTATCGCCGAGTATGCCGATGATAGCCGGGAGCATTGTGATTCCTGTAATTACCGCAACAAATACGACCAGAATCGCCCCGATTCCGAACGCCTGAAAAATTCGGTCCGGAATGATAAGCATGCCGAGCAGCGCAAGGACCACGGTCATACCACTGAACACGACTGCCCTGCCCGCTGAACCTGCCGATGCTTCGATTGCCTGTTGTTTTTCCAGCCCGCGTTCACGTTCTTCGCGATAACGGGAGAGGATGAACAGGGAATAATCGATTCCAACTGCCAGACCCATCATCGACATAATGTTGGGAACGAAATCGTTGAGTTCCGCAACTTGTCCAACGATCGCAGCAAGCCCAATTGCCGTAAATATGGCGACGATGGCTAGAATGATCGGAATGATGGCGGATACGACCGCTCCGAACACCAGAGCAAGAATGATTATCGCTATTCCGATACCAATAGTTTCGCCCGTTTTGAGATCATTTTCAGCCAGCTCGCCGAATGATTGCTGAAGACTGGCCTCGCCGATCATGTAAACCTCGAACCCATCGGCTGTAAATTCTTCGGCTACGTCCAACAGTATGCTGATTCGACGCGCCGATTCTTCATAGACATCGATCTGGGTTAGTAGCGCTGTACCGTCGTCTGATACTTCCCCCTCAGAATCGCTAAAGTGGCCGACCATAACCGGGAGTTCATATTTCGATGCGTCTTCTTCTGCATCCTGAGCAGCGGCAAGTGCATCTCCGAACTCGGCAACACGCTGATCGAAAACTGAGTCACCCGGCCCTATCTCCAGGTCTTCGGCAATTATTAATACAAGCTCCGACGATGTGGCGGCGGCGGCGTCTGTGTCCTGCTGCTCGTTTCCATCCAGCGGGCCAAAACGTTCATTGATCAGTTTCTGGGCGCGCTTGAATTCGAGTTCCTGCGTCGGCCCCTGGGCTCCATCAAGTGCCGATTCCAGGAACGCGCTTGATAGCCCACCCGCTGCGACCAGCACCAGTACCCAACCTAACAACGTCCACCACGGTCGCCGGCCACTAAAACCTGCGATTCCTTCTACAGACAAACTCATCATTTCTCCCGATTAGAAGCCTCAGACATAAGATTTCGCCACGTGCACCACCACAATCCGAATGTGCAGAATTATATGAACCTTTTATTAAGCCAGGAAGCACTTTATCGTCTCACACCCGAGGGTCGCTGTGTTTGACAGGTCAGTCGTGATCGAGACCAAAACGCCACCAGAGGTGTCGCCTGGAGGGCCCTGGACGGATACCATCTCGCCATCTGAACACTTGATTGGCCCGGGTCTGACCGTCCCTCGGTGATTCGCGTTTCAGGGTGACGCTGGTAATTCAGGCCGATCTGAGATCGAATCGAAACCAACTGGAGAAATACATGCTCGCTGCTGGCACCGCAAGAGTCGATATAACGCCGCCAATAGGCATCGCCCATGCGGGCTGGGGAGCGCAATCGCACGAAGGCGCAGAGGGTGTCGATATGCCACTCGCCATCACTGCTCTCGTGGTTGAGCAAGATGGCAACACCGACCCTACAGCACGCATAGCAATTCTCGATATTGATACGTGCATACTGGTCGATGAGTACGACCGGGCGATTCGCGGAGCTGTCACTGCAAAAACGGGCATACCCGCCAGTAAGCAGCGTATCGCCTACACACACACCCACTCGGGCCCAATCGAGGGGCTTTCGTGGATCGTCGAAGGCTCCGAGATGGTCGAACCGTGGCTCGCTTCGATGGGGCCAGCTTCCGCAAAGGCCGTTTCGGAGGCGATTTCGAATATCACCCCGGTGCGGGTCGATTCAGGCTCCGGCCAGTGCGATATCAATATCAACCGTCGACCAACCGACCATAACGGCAGGGTATTTACCGGGCGTAATCCAGATGGTTTCGTGGATCACGAGGTGCTGGTGACAGCCATTGACGATCTCCATGGCAATCCGGTTGCGACGCTGGTCAACTACGCCTGTCACCCAACGATAATGGGGCCAGACAACCGGTTAATCACCCCCGACTTTCCAGGGCCAGTACGCGAAACGGTCGAAAGCATCGTGGGGGGAATGTGTCTGTTTTTGCAGGGGGCAGCCGGAAATCAGGGGCCTGTAGAGGGTTTTACCGGCGATACCGCGGTGTACCGGCGGCTCGGCAAGCGGCTCGGTATTGAGGCGGCGAGGATCCGCATGAGTATCGACCCGGTGCCGCGGGACGAACAACTCGACGAAATAGTGTCGTCGGGTGCCGATCTGGGGATGTATTCGTTCAATCAGATCGGCGAGCCGGACAGCACGCTCGTCATGATCGACTCTTCTGCTTCGTTGCCGGTGAAGGAGATGCCGCCTGAATCCGAGGTTCAGGCCAAATTCGATCGAATCAGCGCGAACCTCGAAAACGTCAGAAAAAATGGCGGCTCTGTTGAAGAAATCAAGCAGGCTGCGTTCCCGGCGAAGCGTGAAACCCTGCTGCTGCGCCACACTCAGACGTTCGGAAGAGGCGGTGAAAAGCGAGATATCCCGATTCAGGTGATCCGGCTCGGCAATACGGCGCTGGTCGCAATTCCGGTAGAGCCGTTCGCTGAAATTGGCGCCGCTGTAAAAGAGAGGTCACCCGCCGATTGGACGCTGTTTTCCGGTTACTCGAACGGCTATTACGGCTACCTGCCAATGTCGTATGCGTACGCAGAGGGCGGTTACGAGGTTGGGCCTACTGCGCCGTTCGAAGCGGGGGCGGCCGAACAGATGATTGAAGACTGCCTGGAGGCGATTCACAAACTGTGGGATTAGACGGACGCGGTCGAGATTTAACTAGCGATTGATCCGATCAACTCAACCATCTGTTGGAATTGTTTTTTATGCGCAGGAGCCACTGGACCCGCGATCCGCATATCCTGTGCTTCAACGATCAGAAGTGCGGGAACTCTGGTCGAGGGCCAACCGGCGGGTTTAGTCAGCTGCAAAACTTCAAGAACTGATCTAATAAGTCTTTCTGTAGGTGCTTTTTTTCGGAACCAATTGATAACTGAGTACTCAAGGTCAGCCACCTGATAAAGGTAACCTGCTGATATTTTTATTTTTAAATTTGGCCACGTCACCGAATACGGTTCGGCACCAATTACTTCACCCCCCGTCGAGTCGAATAAATCCCAAGTTCGTTCGATCAGAAGGCGATTTCGCTCAGGTTGCATTCGCTCTTTATAACTGCTTACTCGAGACAGAATTTGAGGCCTTTGGTCTCGATTTAAATCACCTTTCAACACATATCTAATAACCTGTCCGTATGGGTTGAATCCTTTTTGATTATTTCGTTTTTCCCATTTATTTACCAAAGTTTTAATTTTGGAATGATCGGATATGAGAGCCTCGGCAAGATCAATTTCTGAAATTCGCACCTATGATTTCCCTAATTTAGGATGAAGCCTACCGCGTCAGTTTCAGATGTTAGGTCATCAGTACAGTGATCTCCAAGTGTTTTTTGGCACACAAGTTTTCTGCGGTAGATGGCAATTGAGTATCTATCCGCATTTGTAGACGATTTGTTGGTACTCTCCGCACGAAAGAGCGGTACACCATGGTGGCAGCCAATTTTTGCAACAAAAAAGAGATCCACGTAAACGATTGTCCAATGATCGCCTCCAGTACGTTGGGAATTACGGGAGGCTCGCGGGCCTAGTTTCCCGAATTCGTTTATTCTGTCGGCACTCCATTACTCAGCATCAATTAGAGAACACCCATGTACAAACTGAACCACATCCACCTGAAATCGAACGACCCACTGAAAACAGCCGAATGGTGGGTTGCTAATTTCGGGTTTGAAATCACAGGTGATTCGACCCGTGACACTGGAGACCGGTTTGTGAAGTGCCGCTCGGCCAACGGTATCCCGGTAAACATTTCAGGCCCGCTCGACGGCCAGTCCCTGCCAGAAAGCGATTCAGGCCCTAATCTCGGCCTTGAGCATTTCGGATTCGACGTAGAGGACATCGATGCTGAAATAAAACGACTGGCAGCGGTCGGGGCGGCACTGGTCGAAGGTCCGAACGAGTTACCCGATGGGACACGGTTTTGCTGGGTCAGCGCGCCAGACAATGTTCGAGTTGAACTGATCCAGTGGCCCAAATAATCGCCGGTTCGCCATCGCCCGGCAGATATTTTGCAAAATGACGATTCTGAGCATTTTTGAATCTATAAGTTACCCGGTTTTCGTCGCTGGCCTTGATGGACGAACACTGGAAACGAATGCTGCTTTCGATCGTGTGTTTGGTTCGCCACCAGAATCCGGTACGATTTTCGACCGATGGCCGGAACTTGAAACGGTCTGGCAATCGGCTTTGCAATCGATCACGTCCGGACGCACATTGCAGATCGACATTCCTTCATCGGACGCGTCTGGAAACAGGATCGTCTTTGATGTCCGGTTATTCAGTTTCAGTCGCCCTGATTCAGGTCTTTCACCCACGTCCAACAGCCCGACCGGTGACAGGCTCGACGGTGAGACTGCTGGCATGCTGATGGGTGTTGCCGCGGTTTGCATGGATGCTACACGCGACCGTGAGCGCACCCGGCAGCTAGAACTCCGTGCGACTACCGACGACTTGACGGGGGTTTTCAGTCGCAACCAGTTATACGTACTGCTCGATCTGGAAATTCGTGGAGCGGTGCGACGAAAATCTACCGGCTGCTTTATCTATTTGGACATCGACGGATTTAAGCAGATGAACGATAGGTTCGGACACGCGGAAGGCGACCGTTTGCTGAAGGAAGTTGCCACGGTGCTGAAAAGCAATTTACGTGCCGCAGATGTCGTTGCGCGCCTCGGGGGTGATGAGTTCGGCGTCATTCTCGTTGATGCGGGCCTTGAAAACGGCATTAAGAAGGCACGACAGCTTATCGGGGTGCTGAACAAGGTCGTAACAAACGGTGATACACCTGACGACGCTGCAAGCGTTACGGGCCGACAAATATCAGTCTCCATTGGCGTGGCAGCATTCCCCGATGATGATTGTGACGCTTCGAAAATAATCGACCGGGCAGATCAGGCGATGTACCGGGCGAAACGAAAAACAGAAAACAGAGTCGTGGCCTGGCTAGCGGGCGATTCGATCTGAAAATCGTGGTTTCGAAACTTACCGCAGGCAACCCCCACGCCGTGACCCCCGTTTTGAACAGTTAACTCCGCTGTTCGAGTGATCCAAATTCGTCGATCAGACGAACTACCTGCAGTTGTACCGGGCAATCGCGCTGCGCTATCGGGTGGTCGCTCTCGCTGAAAAAGGATCGAAGACTATAGAATCAACGCGAACATCAGCCAGGTTCCTCACGTCTACAGGGCCATATGCGCCCCCCGGCGTGCCAACAGGGACGACGACCACAACGGAGCATGTTGCGCGCCTACCCTTGGCAGTTTTACCCGACAACCAATCCAGGAAACAGACGACCGGCAGCACACTCGCTATTGCCGATGAAATGATCGCCCGGCGAAATACTGTCGAACGCCTGGTTCAGCGCGACCCATCTGCTCTTGAAGAGATTTATGACCGAATTTCGGGACGGGCGTTCGGACTTGCGTATCGAATTCTGGACGATGGGCCTGCGGCGGAAGATGTGGTGCAGGACGCCTTCGTCTGGCTGTGGGACAACACACACAAACTGGATTCTGAACGTGGAACGGTCGATGGCCTGTTGCTGACACTTGTACACCGCCGGGCAATTGATGCGCTCAGGGCCAGATCGCGAAGGGACGCCCTGCCCGACTCATCTAAGAGACCCGGTGCCGATCACGTGACGCTCGACCTTGTTGACGAGGTTCAGAAAAATCTCGATGCTGATGCCGTCAGCAAGGCGGTAAACCAACTATCTCCTGAACAGTCGGAAGTTATCAATCTGGCATATTTCGGTGGCATGACTCATGCGGAAATCTGTGAAAAGACCGCTCTCCCGCTGGGAACTGTGAAAAGCCGCCTTCGACTCGCACTTAACGGCTTGAGAAATTCTTTTGGATTAGGGGGTTCTTCATGAGCTGTGAAGAAATCCGCAACCTGCTGCCGGCCTACACGCTGGGGACGGCTACAGCTAACGAAATAAGGGCTGTCGAAGATCACCTCGCCAGTTGTGAACTGCACGATGATGTTGCAGCCCTTGAGGCGACGGCGGCACTAATCGCAACTGGTGTGGAACCGGTTGCCCCTCCCGTTGCGCTCAAATCAAGAATCATGGCCCACGCCGCCGGGACAATTGCCGATGTTCCCGCCCAGCACGAAGCGCGCCGCCAGTGGTGGTTTCGACGACTTCCTGTCATAAGTCCGATCGCGGCCGTCCTGGTCGTGGCTTTGGGATTGATGATCGTGTGGAACATCACGCTACAGAGTGCTGATCCTTCAGAAACATTTGTCCATTTCTATCTGGGCGAGGATAGTGATTGGCTTCGTATCGAAACAACGCTTGGCGATTCGGGAGCCGATGTCTCGCTTGGTGGGATTGAGCGGTTAGACGATTCGCAGTTGTACCACCTGTGGACAACGCGGAACGGCCAGGTTTTGCTGGTCGGCGCGTTCAACGTAAATCCCGAGGGTAAATGGTCTGGCGAATTCGATTTCACTTTCGAAGAGGGTGATCGCGTTTGGATGACTCCCGAACCGGCCAGTGGCAGCGATCAGCCCACTGGCGAGGCGGTATTCAAAACGAGGTTCTGATCGCGCCCGCCCGTTCTGAAAATCACGCCCGCCCGGGTGTTCGGGTTCAGGCCAGCTTCTGGGGGCTGTCCAGTTCACTGTGAAGCGATTCCGTTTGCATCGTATTCTGGCTGTGAGTTGAACCGTGTCACGATCAAGTGCGACCGGGCATTTTTACGACGTGGCTACTGGCAAATATCGTAGGAACTGATACGTTCGGCATTGCCCGGTAAAGCTCCGGTGGCACAGCGATATCGGAAAGATACAGGTCGCCGATCAACAGCTTTGCGTCAGACGAGAGCAAACCTGTTTTGGGCAGTGCGATAGTCACAGTAGCCGTGGCCCTGATAGCTGGCTCGTGAACGGTTCCCGACGTGGTATCAATGCCGGTTGGTACATCGTTGGACACAACCGGGGTGTTTGATTCGTTGATAAGCCGGATGAGTGATGCAGCAGGTTCTCGCGGTGGTCCGCTGAGCGAGTAGCCGAATAGAGCGTCGATGACGACCTCTGCGTCACCGATAAAGGAGCTTTTCTGGCCGACTCCGGCGAATTCGATTGCAACGCCCGAGTTTCGCAATATGTTCAGTTGGTGATGCACCGCGCCGCTAATTCGTTCTTCTGGGCCAACCAGAACAACCAACACTTCGCAGCCATGATTATGCAGGTGCCTTGCCGCAACAAGCCCACCACCACCGTTTCCGCCTGGCCCAGCCGTAACCACCACTCGCCTGCCCTGCGGATTTCCACCGAGTTCAGTTTGGATCACGACATCGGCAAGATTTCGTCCAGCATTTTCCATCATCTGGAGCAACGTGATGCCAAAATCGTCGATCATTGCGCGATCGACTTCCCGCATCTGCTCGGTAGTGATGTACGGAATGCCCGGAGGCGCAATTGGGAATGGCTGGCTCATCGAACAGGTCGCCCGATTATGGCGGGTCGTATTTTGAGCATTGGTTTCCCTGTGTGGTCGGACATGGGCGGAGTGCCGTTGGCACGTTTATTTTAGGGTGCTGTTGCCACTGCCGTGGGTTGGTCGCCAGAAAACCGCCCCTTTTACTGTGCTTGTTGCGGCGTATATAGCGGGGTATAGTCTCAACCGAGAACCCTCAATCGGCATTCGCTGAACATTCAGCGGCGTTACGGTCACTGGCCCTCGGGCAGCAGGATACAAACGTTCCGTTCCATCACAAGTAAGTCGCCGGGCGTAACGCCCACAGAGAGTCAGCATGGAAATCGACAAAAACTACCGTTGCAGAGTAATTAAACCCGACGATTTTCACGCGTTCTGGGACGATGTGATTAGCGACGTGAACAACATCAACCTCGATCCCGCCGTTGAGAAGGATGAGTTGAGATCGACCGATGAGATCGACGTGTACCAGGTCTTCTACAACAGTCTCGATAACGTGCGCGTTTCTGGCTGGTACGCAGTGCCAAAAGGTGCCGTTGACGAGAACGGGACCACCGGCAAGCTACCCGCGATCATCGCCCTACCCGGTTACCAGAGCGACCCGCCTATCCCGAAGGACTGGGCAGAAAAGGGCTATGCGTGCATATCGGTTAACCCACGGGGCAAAGTCAGGAGCCGCTCCCAGTTCGACCCCGGATATCCGGGACTGCTCACCTACGGAATCGTCGATAGAAACACCTATTCGTACAGGGGTTTCTATGTCGATGCGTGGAGGGCAGTCGATTTCCTGCTTGGGCGCGACGAGGTGGACGGCTCACGAATCGGTGCAGTGGGTGGGAGCCAGGGTGGTGGGCTGGCGGTCACGATATCTGCCATGCGCAAGGAGATCATGGCTGCATCGGTCAGTGCGCCGTACCTTTGTGGTTTTATGGACGCTATCGAGTTGACCCACACGTATCCGTATCAGGAAATAAACGACTACATCCGCACGTACCCGGACCGCGAAGCGGATGTTGAAACGACACTAGCCTACTTTGACAGCATCTCTTTTGCCGACAGTATCGAGTGCCCGATCATCGTGAATGTTGGGCTACAGGACAATGTTTGCCCACCAGAAACGGGTTACGCATTGTTCGATTCAATCGCCAGCAAGGACAAAACCTTCTACGAATACGACGGCCACGGTCACGAGGCGGGTCGGTACTTGCATGGCGCTATTGTCGATAAATTCTTTGATAAACATCTGAAAGGGGTGAATTAGGAATATGTCGATGCAACAACCAGCAGATTTTCAAGAGTTCTGGAACGAGGTTGCAGGGGAGTTATCAGGTATTCCACTTGCGACAGAAGTGGAGCCTATCCCGATTCGCACCACCGATTTCGCCAGTATGTACGGTGTGCGAATTACCAGCGTTGGGCCGTACCGGCTGTTTGGATACCTGAGCATCCCCAGAGGCCAGGGGCCGTTTCCGGCCATTTACTACGTCCCCAAAAACGGCAGCGTTCACGAGATGATTCCACAGGGCACATCGAACTTCATACGCGAACGATTTGTGACGTTTTCGATAGCGTGCCGGGGCATGAGGAATTCCGACAAGCCTTATGCGGCCATGTATCCGGGGCAGCTAACAGACGGGCTGGAAAGTGTTGAGAATTACGTATACCGGGGGATTGCGGCAGACGGGATCAGAGGGCTTGATTTCCTGGTTTCGCGCCCAGAGGTCGATAAGACAAAAATCGTCGCATGGGGCAACGACAACGCTCTGCTGACGGCTGCTCTGCATGACAGTGTCACGCACGTCGTTTCTACCCCTTCGTATCTTTTCGACACTCTGAAATTGGCTTCGATTACCACGTCGTATCCACTTGAAGAATTCAATGATTACCTGAGGTTGCACCCGGCCAGGGCCGGTGACGTCGCTGAAATTCTGGGCTACTTCAACCTGCGCTGGCATGCCCCGGCGATCAAGGCTGAAACATTGCTGCTGGCGGATCACGAAAGCGAAATTTACAGTCCACGTGCGCTGGCCGATCTTGTCGGCGGTATTACGGGCGAGGTGACGGTTCACGAATCGGAGAGGTCGAGTTTTAAAGATGGACTTTTCACAGAAAAGTGGGTTACGGAAAAAATGATCGGCCCAGATGCGGCCCCGATAGTCCCGGAACACTGGCAGAGTGCCGTTGGCACTTCTATTTAAGGGTGCCGATGGCACTTTTATTTGAGGGTGCCAGTGGCACTTTTATTTGAGGGCTACGGCTTGCCTTTGTTGTCTCTACCATGAGCGGAGATATTTTGAGTGGCCTGCCCGTGAATTTACGTTGAAGGAAACACCGTTCGAATGGAGTCGTGTATGACACCAGGCCGATCAGTCACTTCACCCGACGGGGTGTCGATTGCGTACGACGTTCAGGGCAATGGGCCGGACACAGTGGTATTCGTTCACGGTTGGACCTGTAATCGGTCCCACTGGCAGGGCCAAATACAGACTTTTTCGGCCCGGTACAGGACTATCGCAATCGACCTCGGAGGCCACGGTGAATCCGGACAAAATCGGTCGGAATGGACTATGCCGTCGTTTGCCAGTGATGTCGTTGCCGTTATGGACAAGGAGCAGGTCGAGCGGGCTGTGGTGGTTGGCCATTCGATGGGCGGGCGGGTGATGCTGCATGTGGCGCAGCAAGCAGGTCGGCGCGTGGTGGGACTGGTTGGTGCGGATACGCTAAAAACTCCACACGGAAATCCTCGTGGGGGGTATATCGAGCGAATACGGGCCATGGAGCACGACTACGGTGCGGGAGCGCTGGCCCTGATAGAGACTATGTTCACCAGCGCCACTCCCGGTCCAGTGAGACAGCAAATTACCGAGGGGATGCTGGCTACACCGGCTGCGGTCGGAATTGGGGCGACGGTGGGGATGATGAGAGATGTGCCGTCGTCAGGACTGGCGATGACTCTCGGCGTGCCGATTATCACGATCAATGCTCATGGTTCGCCTGTGGACATTGTTGCTGTCGATGAAGCGGGAATAGACGTTCGTTTTGTGACAACACGGGGTCATTTCGTAATGATCGAAGACCAGCGGGTGTTTGACCGGTTGCTGGGTGAAGTGTTGGCGATGATGTTTTCGGCACCCGCGTAACTTTTCGGCTGGCAAAAAAATGGCAAGACGACGAATTATCGAATTCGGGATGTTTCTAATTATTGAAGCCATCCTGAATCCCACCGCCTGACCCGGGCTTCATACGTTCGGCGATCAGAAAATATGTCTTGGGCATGCTCCCGGCCGGTTCACCGCGCCGCTGAATTGGATAACATTCCAAACTATGATTTTTTCCGATTCTCTTAGTTCAGCCACTCGCCCTATCTCAAAGTTCGCCAATTCCATAACCCGGAAAGACGGCGATAGCGATTCGGTTCACTCACGCAAATCATTGGCCGTATTCACCTCGATAGCTGTAATGCCAATATCGTTGGGATGGGGGGTTGTTTATCTGTTTGTGGGAGAACCAATCGCTGGGGCGATCCCTCTTGTGATGACTTTTTTAACCGTTGTGAATCTGGCTGTTTACATGGCTAGCCACAACTACAAAGCATTTGAATTCATTCAATTTCTTATGATGATTCTTGTGCCGTTTTCCGGTTCGATCGCCCTTGGCGGCTTCGTGGCTTCCAGCGGAACTCCGGCCTGGTTGCTCCTGTCACCGATTGGAGCCGCTGTGTTTTCGACTCGCAGGATGGCTTATTTCTGGTTCGGTGTACTGGTAGTCCTTGCGGTAATCAGTGCAGTTATCGACCCCTATTTAAGCCATACAAACAGCGTTCCCGGCTGGCTTATAACTGTGATGTTTGGGATGAATATCATAGGGCCATCAGCGGTCGTGTTCAGCCTGTTATTTCACTTTGTCAAAGAGAACCAAACGGCTTACAGAATGGTGGCGCTCGAACGGAATCGCGCTGAATCGCTGTTGCAAAATATGTTGCCTGCCAAAATTGCAGCGCGGTTGAAAGATGGCACGGAAAGGGTTGCCGACAGGTTCGATGAGGTGAGTGTGCTTTTCGCCGACATGGTGGGGTCAACCGAACTGGCGAGCGATCTCCCGCCAGAAGAAATGGTTGATTTGTTGAACGAGATATTCTCGCATTTTGACTCGATAACGGTTCGCCACCGAGTGGAGAAGATCAGCACTTCAGGCGACAACTATCTGGTGGCATCTGGAGTGCCCGAAACTCGAGAAGATCACGCTGTCGCACTCGTTCGGGTGGCTATCGAAATGCGAGATTATCTGGAAGATCGCCGTAGTAGGTCAGACCTGAAGGTGAGCGGACTCGCAATGCGGTTCGGGATTAACACCGGGCCTGCTGTTGCCGGGGTGGTCGGTCAGCGAAAGTTTCACTACGACATATGGGGCGACGCTGTGAATACCGCAAGCCGGATGGAATCGTACAGTGAGCCGGGCCAAATTCAGATCAGCGAGGCAACGTACGATCTGGTGAAGGGCGAGATTCGGTGTGAACCCCGTGGCGGGATCAATATCAAAGGTAAGGGCCTGATGCGAACCTGGTTCGTTGTGGACAACATGCTGCCCGCAACTGCTGGCCCGAGTGAGTAATGGCCTGCTGTCTGTAAAAAAAGACTAATAGCCCTCGGGTATTGCGCCTATCGACAGAGCGAAGCTGTCCCAGTATGGCTGCTGATCGATTCGGGCGTCGATTACCGTGGCAACTCCGGCGGTCATGGCAGTCGCAAGGGCTGAATCGAACTCTTCTGGCGAATTAGCGATCACTCCGTTAATTCCAGAAGCTCGCGCAACGGCAGCGTAATCAACCGGTGTGAGATCGAGCCCAAACGCAGGTAACCCCCGGGACGCCTGGCGAGATTTCATCGTACCGAGTGCGCGATCGTTCACGATCACCAGTGGCATAGCCACATTCATTCGAGCAAATACTTCCAGCTCTCCAAGCCTCATAAGTGTCGAGCCGTCAGCACCAATTCCGATCATAGGAACATCGGGTAATGCCATCTTTGCGCCCAACGCAGCCGGTATCGTAAGCCCCATCGTCCGGCCTCCCGACGTACCCAGATACCCGCCGTACCGCTCGACCGGCCACAGGTGTTCCAGCATGCGTACGAAGGCACCTGTCTCGGAGATCAAGACTCCCTCTTTGGGCAGCGCATCTCGGCAGCTTGAAACGATGTCCTGAATCGCGAACTTAGCGTTGGAAGGTCGCTCGAAATACCTGAGGACGTTCTGTTTCGCTGCATCGATGCTTTCGACCGGAACGCCTGTGTTCGCTGACGAGTGTGTGCTGAGTGCCCGCAGCGATTCACCAAGTGAGCCATCGACCCGCACTTCTGGGGTTGGTGCTGTCGTGCGGTACTCGGGCCGGGAAACCAGTTCTATCGAAGGCATATCGAAGTCCCAGGGGGCGTGGGTCATCATCGAATCGGCCCCCACCAGAATGGCGAGGTCGCAAAGTTCAGCAAGCTCACCTTCGATTGTGTTGGGGATATAGTTGCCGACCATGACACCGGCCCAGCGGGGGTGAGATTCAGGGAAGATGCCTCGGGCGTTCATATTGACCAGCACTGCCCCACCAATGGCTTCGACAAAGGCCACCAGTTCGTTTTGCGCCCCGGTTGCTGCGACATCGACCCCGACTATCACCATTGGTCGCTTCGCGTTTACGATCAGGAGTTTCGCTTTGTCGAGTGCCGACTGATCTGGAGAAGATTCTCGGTGTCGGGCTGGCTGTTCCAGCAGGTCACCACAATCCTGATTGTCGAAGTCGGATGGGTAATCGAGCACGGTCGGGCCCTGTCGGCCATCCACCGCTATCGCCACTGCGTCTCGCAGGGCGTGGCCTGCGGTTTCATGTTTCAGCTTGCTGAACGATTTCGTGACTGAGCCGAACATCGCTGCGTGGTCTGTTACCTGAACCAAATCGGTGTCCGAACCGGTGGGGCCAGCTTCGCATACGCAGACCAACGGCATCCGCTCAAAGTAGGCGTTGGCGACGCCCCCGACCATGTTGCCAGCACCCACGCCTTTGACCCCGATTGCAAGACCCGCAGTGCCGAGTGCTGCCCCGTAGTAGGCAGCAGTGATTGCCACTGAAGATTCGTGTGCCATGTGAACGAAATCGACCCCGGCTTTTCGACCGGCTTCCATAGCGTCCATCGGGAATCCAGACCCTGGAATTCCGAATACGTGCCTAAGTCCGCGCCGGGCTGCGTCTTGCATAAGTAGATCAGCGAATTGCATTGTTAAATACTTTCGGCGCGATAGGCACGTTTTTTCCGGCTGGGGTCGTGCTGGCTAAATCGGTGAGGTCTAAACGGGGCCGGGAGTATGGTAGTGCCTCTGGGAGAGTAGCGGTTACATTTGGCGGAATCTAACTTCATTCTCAAATCGGCGTAATCAGCAGGTAATTGAAAAAAAGATATTTTCTTGTTGATGACAGTATCAATACTAGAATTACCGATGATAGCCAGTGCGATTCGAATGTCCGCAATCACACTGGCGGGTTTTGCATTGCTTGCGGTGTCAGTAGCGTGCAACACAGATCGGGATTCGAGTACACCGCTATCCATCGAAGAACCAGTAATTCCACTGGCATCTGGCGCGTTCAAACCGGATGAAGCGGTCGAGCAACCCGATGGAGTACACATTAGCGTCGAAGGAATGCTCTACATCGGCAAGGACGGCGTGCCCGGCCTCTGCGGGTTCGTTTTCGATTCCTTGCCACCACTTTGCTATCCGCCTTTGAACGTCGAGAACTTAAAGTTGTCGGTTTACGAAAGTCTCAAGTACAAAAAGGGGATAAGTTGGTCGTCGGAAACGGTAATTATTACCGGCACCATGTTGAACGGCGTACTCATCGCTGACGATTAGGCGGACACACCTTTGCCGAACCACCGTTACTCGGTTTCGGCGGCTTTTATGCGGGAGATGATTTCCGTGGTGGAAATCCCCTCGGTATAGCTAATCGTCCGGTAGATGCCCATCTCCATCGGGGTCTTGTAGCAGAGTTTTTCCAGTTCGCTAGAGAAGTCGTCGCCATGCATCACAAGGTCAATACTGTGCTTTTCAATCCATGCGCGGTCGATCGTCAGCGGAGCGTTGGACACCACTTTATCGACGTAACGGCAGCCTTCTACCGATGCCACGCGTTCCTCCATGGAAAATATCGGCTTGCGCTTGTAGACCATCACCGCTTCATCGGCGTGAATGCCCACCAGCAGGAAATCGCCGTGCTGCCGGGCTTGCTTTAGAAAGTTCATGTGACCGTAGTGAAACAGGTCGGCCACCATATCGACATAGACGCGTGTTATTTCAAGCTCTCCTGGCTAATGTTTGTTGCAC
>CAYLWG010000024.1:0-20389 GCA_964387235.1 uncultured Dehalococcoidales bacterium | reverse complement strand
GGTCCGATAGTCCGCTCCGAACTGATGATTGCCGGAACCCCGGTAAGTCGCCCGACGATTCGCCCGAGAACGTTGCTGTGGAGCAGATACGTGTGGAGAACATCGGGGCGTAGTTGCTTCAGGAGGGAGCGAAGTCGGAGAGCTACCGTCAGGTCGGTCTTCCGGCTCAGCCCCAGCGAGTGGACCACGATTCCGGCCTGCCGGAACTGTGCCGCCATCTGCATACGGTCCATCAACGAACATATGACGTGTTCGTATCGGTCGGAATCAAAGCGCGGAAGTCCTAGCAGCAGGCCGTGCTGAGCCCCGCCAACTTCCAGGCTGGTTATCAGGTGAAGTATTTTGATTCGATGCTGTCGTGTCATGGAAGATATAAGAGTAGTTGCGATTATCCCAGGGAAACACCGAACGATTTTGACCAGGTTTCCAGACAGATCAGGTTCCACAGCCTCACCGCGTGGTTATACCGCCGGGACGCATGCTGATCGACCATTTTCGCTATGAACTCGGGCCTGATTACCCTGCTGACCTCTGCATCGGGTGACAGCAACAGGTCCCGGGTCAAGTTTCTCAGCGGGCCATTTATCCATTCACCAACCGGCACTGTAAAACCAGCTTTTGGGCGGCGGGAAATTTCGTCGGGAACAAGGTCGGCATAAGCCTTTTTCAGTACCTGTTTTCCAGATCGGCCACTGATCGAATATTCACTGGGAATGGTAGATGCGAAATCCATAAGGTGATGGTCGAGGAACGGACTACGAACTTCAAGGCCGTGAGCCATCGACATGCGGTCGGCCTTCACCAGAAGATCGCCGGGCAGGTAGGTTGTCGTATCCACCCACTGAGCCGATCTGGCAGTCGCCGGATTATCCTGCCCTGCAAAAGCGGCCACCATGTGATCGTGCCAGCCTCCGTTCTCGGCGACGACCGAAGCAAACTCCGGTGTGAACGCGGTGCTGTGTGATTCGGTGCGGAACTGCTGCATCCAGCCCATGTACCACTGCTCGGCCGTGTTGGTGGCGGGGTGGACGAGTCGCTTTATCCTGCGCAGGTTACTGCGTTTGCCCGGCGATTCCGGGATCAGGCTTGCGAATGGGCCTACCAGCCCTTTTCTGATGAATCTTGGAATTCGGTGATACTTTTTTGCGAGGCCCAGACCAATGTATCGGTCGTAGCCGCCAAAGACCTCGTCGCCGCCATCGCCACTGAGCGCGACCGTTACGCGCTGGCGTGTCTGACGCGATAGATAGAACATCGGCACCATCGACGAGTCGGCGAACGGTTCGTCGGCAAAGCCCACTATTGATTCGAGGTCGCGTGCCATGTCGGCAGTCACGATGAACTCTTCATGGTCGGTATCGAACCGTTCGGCAACTGTCCTCGCATATCCAAGCTCGCTGTACGAATCTTCTTCGAAGCCGATGGAGAACGTTTTGAGCTTTGATGACGAGGCCGCGGCGGCAGCACCGACGACTATTGACGAATCGAGCCCGCCGCTCAGGAAAAACCCGAGCGGAACATCGCTAATTAGCCGGGCCGAAACCGCATGGTCGGTGAGTCGGCGCGTCTCTTTTACGGCGTCTCCGAACGAAATGGAACGATCGGGCTTCTGGTTTAACTCCCAGTAGCGCTTGATCTTCAACCCCGATGCGTCATAGACGAGCATGTGTGCTGGTGGGAGTTTCGAGATGCCAGAGAAGATGCTACGAGGCTCGGCGACATAGCCGTAGGTGAGGTACGAGGCAAGTGATAACGGGTCGATTGTTCTTTCAACCCGGCCGGTCTCTACCAGTGTTTTCACTTCGGACGCGAATAACAGGCTCCCGTTTCGCTCTGAATAGAACAGCGGTTTTTTGCCGATGCGGTCGCGGGCAAGCACGAGCCGCCTTCTGGGTTCGTCCCACACGGCCAGAGCGAACATGCCATCGAGACGCTCGACGAAATCGAGCCCTTCTTCCTCGTAAAGGTGAACAACCACTTCAGTATCAGAAGCAGTGGCGAATCTGTGGCCCGCAGCCTCCAGTTCCTTACGAAGTTCCTGAAAATTGTAGATCTCGCCATTAAGTATCACGAAGACCGATTCATCTTCGTTGGCTATCGGCTGCCATCCGGTTTCGGTATCGATTACGGAAAGGCGAGTATGCCCGAAGGCAACCGAATCGCGGATCATCGTGCGGGTGCCGTCGGGGCCGCGGTGCTCGATCGTTTTGCACATGGCGTTCAGCTCTTCCACCCTGATTGGTGGAGAGTTGTTGAGATCGACTATTCCGCATACACCGCACATGTGTTTAGGACTTCATACAGCGACCCGGTTCGCTACTACGCGCATAACCGACGCTGTCCGATTGTTTGACCGGAGATAAGCGTATCTGCTTGAGGGGCATTCGTTCTTATTCAGGCATAAACGGAATAGGGGAGAACGACGAGGATGTGAGTTTGAGAATGGTTGAAATTATGTGTGGATTTCACCGTGTAAGGGTCGGGTTGCTCACATGGACGTGTGCGCTTCGAGAAATAGACTTGTGCTACCCGATAGTATTTTCAGTCAGGAAACCCGTTTGCCGAGAGCGTATTCCAATAAAGGACTGGCAGTTTTTAGTGCCAGTCTCGCGATAGTTCTGTTTTTCGCTCTTCATCCTGCCGTGAACGCGTATCACACCGGATTCGCTGGATATTTCGTATCGGCGATCTTCATCACTGCAGCGGTCACCGCGGCGTACGTTTCTCGGATATACGTGCTTGCCGCACTCATCTTTCTGGCGTTTGTCGAGCCAGAGGTTGCGATCACCAACTCACTCGATTTCAACATCGTTTCTAACGGTCTGCTGATCGGGGCTGGTACCGCCTGGCTGTGGGATCGACCTCGAATCGTTGGTTCCTCATTTCCGATTCTTGCGGCAATCGGCGGCATGGCCGCAATGACGGTTGTATTCCCCGTCATCGTCGGTTCGATAGGTTGGATTCACATTCACGACGCACTGATGATCGGGAAATATGGACTCATTGCCGTTCTCGCTTTCAGTCTGAATACCGAGAAGTTCTGGTGGGTAGCGGTGGCGCTGGCAGCCGGGAGCCTGGTCGTTGCGGCAGTTTCTATTGCTCAAGCATTCCACATGCCGTGGTTTGACCCGTGGATGTTCGAGACATATTTCGCTTCGAGAAACATAGCTCCAGATGAAATAATCCGCTTATCGGAAAACTATTCTCGGGCTTATGGAGTTGCCGGGCCGATCGGAACGGCGCTGCTCCTCGTCATGAGTCTGGGGGCATGGATCGTAATGGTGGTGCGGTCCGATACTACGAGCCGAATTATGATCTCGTCCCTGGGCATGAGCGTAGTGCTGGCGGCGCTGTACCTGACCGGATCAAGATTGGGGATCGTCATAGCCGTCCCGATTCTGGCACTCGGGCTAGTCTGGTGGCGTGGTGCAGGGGGCCAACGACGGCAGGCATTGGGTTTTTCGGCAGCAGCGGTATTCGTGCTGATTATGATGCTTGGCTCAACTGCCCTGAACGACTCATTCCGTCAGACAACCGCGACATCAACCGCACGATTTGTTACTACAATTCCAAACCTTCTCCGCGGTACACCAGATCCTTCGTTTGCCGCACGTCTTCAGGAATTTTCCGGGGTTGACTTACGTTACCTGGATATAACAGCAGAGCGCGACACTGCAATAAACAGCGAATACCTTGTTCTCCTCAAACGGCACGGATTGGCCGGGTTCTTGCTGATGTGGCAAATATGGCTGATGATTACGGTACGCGCAGCAAAAGCTGCGACACGATCCGATTCGGTTGCCGGGCGGAATGCCGGTATGATCGCCCTCGCAGGTGTTTTGGCGCTGGTCGTTGGAGCCATCGGGAGCAACGCTTTTTTCGACCCGACAAGAATGACCGTACTTTTGATTCTTGTAGGCATGACACCGGCCCTCGGCCCGTACTCAGTCTCTTTTCGAGTATGGCGTAACGCCGAACGTGTTCGTGAGATAGCGACCTAGCTCCGCCGGAATAAACGCGGGCTCGCGAAGGCTAACGTGCGATCAGGTCAAGGGTCGTTCTTGCGATGTTGGCTGGTGAATAGCGGTCGATAATCGATTGGCGGGCCAGTCCAGTGTCGTTGTTAGTCCGCTCGGCCTGTCTTTCGATGAGTTCTTTCCATGCTTCGGCGAGTTTCGCAGGGTCCGATCTGGGTACCACTGCTCCATACCGGCCAACAATCTTGGCTGTATCGCCGACGTCTGTCACGACGCACGGAGTGCCGCACGCCATTGACTCAGCCACCGAGTTCGGAAAGCCCTCGCCGCTATCGGATGTCAGAGTGGTGATATCGCATGCGGCCATAAGGCGTTCCGGGTCGCTACGAGGCCCGAGCCAGAGGACGTTGTCGTTGAGCCCCATCTCGGTTGCACTGGCCTTGATCCGCCGTTCGTAATTCGAATAACCGGCTGCCGTACCTCCCGCACAGATAAAACGGGCACCGGGGGTATTTTCAACAAAAAGGCTTGCCGCTCGCAGGAAAGTCAGGTGGTCTTTCATCGGGTGCAGTCGGGCGAGAAGACCGATCAGTGGAGTTTCGTCCCGGGTGGTCTCGCCCCGAGTTGTCTCGTCCAAGTGGGCCTCGCCCAAGCGTGTCTCGCCGAAAATCCCCAGTTCTGTTTGCACCGACTCACGTGCGTCCGGGTCGGGCCTGAATCTATCGACGTCGATCGCGTTTGGTATGTGCGTGAGTTTTGATTGCGGGTAGCCGTTTCGACTCTGGCGATATTCATCGAGAGCCGCCTGCGAGTTGGTTATGACCCGGTCGGCAAGCACAGAAAGCCATTTTTCGAGGCGCATCGCCCATTTTACCCGACTGTTGTACTGGCTCAGATCGAGGTTGCTTGAACGCACTCCCCACGCGATCAGCGGACGGCGCCGAACTGTACGTGCAACCAATAGCGCCAGGTTAGGTGTCGGGAGGAAGCCGTATACCGCGTCGAACTTTTCTGACTTGATGAGCGAGCGGAGCCGGAACAGGTACTGAAGTTTTCCTACCAGCCCGCCCCTCCCGAGTGCATGTACTCGGACGTTGGGAACATTCACCAGATCGCGTTCCAGTGGGCCACCACTAACAACGGTCGCGACAAGAACCTCGGCCCCGAGTGCCGCCATGGATTTCGAAAGCGACACCACCTGTCGTTCAGTCCCGCCAATATGCAGCGACCTGACATGGAGCAGGACTTTCACAGACGGCCGAGCGTCACCATTGGAGGTTTTCATATCGAAAGTACTTCCGATAAATGCGCGGCAAACTTTTCTGCGGCATCTGGTCCAGAAGTATGTTCGATGTATCTTCCCTGACCTTCTTCCGCTATCGCCAGTCTTTCAGCCTCGTTGTTTATCGCCCAATCGAGCCGTTCTTCAAGGTCGGCCAATTCCCAGTTGTGAGCCAGGTACGTCACATCTTTTTCGTAGAAATTCGGCCAGGTCGTCATGTGGTCCAGAGAAGGTTTTAGCAACATGCTCCCGCTCAAAAAAACCTCGAAGTCCTTGAGCGTTATCTCGCCCCACCCGAAAGGCGATAAGACTACTTTCGCCTGCCTTAACTCTCTCATGTAGCCCCTGCGATTGATCTTCTCGGTTTCGAGGCGACCGGAGAGTAATTCTCGAATCTTTTCCCGTTGATACCGAACAGTGGCCTTACTGTATCCCGAGCCGAATCTTGCCGAGAGATCGGTGGCGCGCCGCAGAGCCGGGGCGGCTGCAGCCTGGGGATACCGAAGTAACGGCCTGAAACGAAAACGTCTGTACAGTCCGGTTTTCATGGGGCCATAGGTCGAATAATCGGCCAATCCACTGTTCCATGAAACCCCAAGTTTCGCCGTATCTTCTGTTGAAATCGGCTCGTCCACAGCACTGCCATCGTCATCCGTAACTCCCGCCGTGCGGTTGTAAAACTCGGAGTGAACACGGCCCGCGTAGATTCGCTTTGTGTAGCGAGTTTTATCCGTAAGGAGTTGCGATTTCAGGTACCTGTCCACCACCGAAAACACGGGAGCCTGAAGCGTACCTGTGCTATCGGTAGTGTCGAACCAGATGACTTTCGTTCCAGCATCGCGGTAGGACGAAATCAGATCGAGAGTTTGCGACCGCTTACCTGCCCACTCGCTCCGAAACTCCTTGGAATCGATCGCCAACAGATCGCAATCGGTAATTCCGGCATCCGAGCGATTAACCAGCCGGACGTCTATCGAGACATCTCGAAGGGCGTTTTTATGGACAACGAGCGGGAACAGAAACGCCGACCCGTTCGACGTTGTGAATCCCGGTGTCAGTACGTTTACGCGCATCAGAACGACTGCAGTTTGACCATCGTCGAGAATATCCCGTCGGAATTTTTTAGGTCATCGAAGGAACCCGACTCAACGATTTTCCCGCCCTCGAAGACGTAGATGCTGTCGGCATCCCGCACCGTAGACAATCTGTGAGCGATGATGATGATCGTTTTTGTACCGCGCTGGCTATTGATGATTTCGTCGATCTGCTTTTCAAGCATGCTATCGACAGAACTGGTCGCTTCATCAAGAATCAGCAACTCGGAATCCCAGTAGAGCTCTCTTGCGATAGACAACCTCTGGCGTTCTCCGCCCGACAACGACGCGCCGCCGTCGCCAAGCCCCCGGTCCGAACTCTGGCCCGAGTTCTGGCCTGAATCTTGGGCCGACTGGAGCGAATCAAGGCCAGTTTTCTTGATGACTTCGGCCAATCGTGCGCGATTCGCAGGGCCAGTTTTTTCCTGCCATAGCAGGATGTTTTCTTCGATTGGCGCATTGAATACAACAGACTCCTGCGTTACGTAGCCAACTTTTTGCCTGAGCTGATCGATGTTTACCTCGATGTAAGACTTCCCGTCGACAAGGACTTCACCCGACGATGGGGTTAGAAGTGACGCCAGTATGTTCGCTGTCGTTGATTTTCCAGACCCCGACGGCCCAACGAACGCAACGGTCGATTTTGTCGGGAGCCTCAGTGAAATATCATCAACCGACGGGCTGTTCCGCCCCGGGTATGTATATGTGACGTTCCGCAATTCAAAACCGTTGCTGAAATCGGGGGCCGCTTTGGTGCTGGTATCCCGTTCGCGGTTGGCGTCGATCTCTGACCTGAGATCCTTGTAAACCTTCATGCTGCCGGTCGCAGAGATGAACTTACGATATGCCGGTTGGGTGGCGACCAGGTTTACTGCGGCGGTTCTGAAAACGAACAACAGGAACAGAATTTCGAGCACGTTGGTGCCGCGGATTTCGGTGAAGAAATAGATCACTACAGCGAGCACCAGAACAATGATCGGCTCCAGCCCAAACGTAGTGGCCCCCTGCAAAAATGTGAGTTTACGATAGGCTTCGCCTACCCGTTTTGCTTCTGTAATCACTCGCCCGATAACGGGGGCAGTCCGGCCAGTGGCTTTCAGATATTTCATGTTGCGGAGGACTTCCAGAAAGAAGCTCTGCTGCCGATTTGAACCGTCAGTGAGTTGCAAGGATGCTTTCGTTGTCATCCGGTTCAGGAACAACATGATCGCCGCTATCGGCAGTACCAAAACTGCCAGGAAAATAGTGACGACGGGTGCGATAAGCAATGCGATAACGAAATAAACCGCAGCGGTGGTAATTGCGACTGCCAGGGCCAGTAACTTGGCCAGAGCGAAGTTGACGCGCTCCAACTCGACGCTCATCACATTGCTGACAAGCCCGGTGTCGAGGCGGTTCAGATAGTCGTACTCGGTGCTTGCCAGGGCGTTGATGAACCCGATTCGCATGTCGGTCAGGTTTTTTGCCAAAATCCGAGACTGGTACCAGGTTTGGGCGACCAGCAGAGCGGCGCGAATAACAAAAAATACGACCAGAACGATGAGGATGTTGGGGAGTGTCGGCGATACGTTGATGAAGTCGAATCCCCAGTCGATCATCGTCGCCAGCCGACTTTCACTGACCTCGTCACCCTGGATTATCGGCAGGATCAGGCTAATGCCAAAACCTTCGATAATCGCGGCGACCTGCATAACCAGTAGCAGGACCAGCAGCTTCGGCCCAACGAGGTTGTAAAAGAGCTTAATGTAGCTAATCACGAAGATAAAACCTCTTCGACGTTCACTACCTGATCGGGGGCTGTGGAGGAAACCGCACCAAGGATTTTCCTGTATTGTCCGTCGATCAATTCGGTTGATATGAGACCTTTTATTTGAGCCGACATGGCGGATTTCTTCGAATCGCTGAACTCTGACGCCTTGATTACCGCTTCCGCCCAGTTCTCGGCAACGAGTGGTTGGAGAAAGCCGTTTTCTCCTTCAACAATCCACTCCTGGAAACTTGATTCATCTGCATTGGCAACGACGGGAACTCCCGCCGAGATGCTTTCTAGCAACGGTGTGCCCATGGCTTCATTTTGCGCGGGGAAACAGAAGACATCGGCTGCAGACAGGTACTCAGACATATCGACAAATCCATGTCTGATTTCGACACGGTCGCTGACCCCGAGTTCCCTGGCCCGTTCGTTGAGCGACGGAATTTGATTAGCCGTTAGCCCGGATACCAGATCCCGATTTGTTACTGGAGGCCCTGCCAGGACCAACTTGAACCGTGCCGGGAGTCTGGCAAGAACATCGAGAAGGAACGAGTGGTTTTTCTGGTGCAGATACTTTGCAACGTAGATGACCAGAACGTCGGTTTCCGACGCAGAGGAAATTTTTCGACGTGCGGCGATGCGTTCAGAATTGGTAGGTATAGCGAACGCGCTGGCATCCACCGGGTTAGGGCGAATCCAAACGTTTTCGTCGAGTCCAAGATTCTTGCTTATCTCACCAAGACTCTTGCTAATGGCGATAATCACGCTCTGATGGCCGAGGTCGTATGACGAAAAACGTCTTGTACTGGGTAGGTACTGGTATGGAGTCGCTCCGAGGTTTACCAGCTCGATGACAAGCGGTATTTTGTGGTCTCTGCTCCACTTGATGGCGGTTGCAGTGGCAGGGGAATACCCGAAAGTGTGGATCACATCAAACGATTTTCCACGCAGGGCACGCCTGACCGAACGTGCCTCGGTATGTGACAACACGGCATTGGATAATCTTTTTAGCGGTGTTCGCACGAGCTTACGGTTTAAGTCGCGCATGCGCCTTGACACGATCCTTTCCACCGGGACACCGTCCAACTCATACACTTCCGGTCGGTTCGACTCGGTGCTGCTACAAATGACTTCGAAATCAGTGCCGTACTTTTCCTTGAGTCGTAGGTACGTTCGATGGGCACGGAGGCCCGAGCCAGAGTATTCGGGTGGGTATTTGCTTGAGACAACCAGTACTTTCAACGGACAAACCCTGTAAGGCATCGACGGGACTGCGAAGGACGTTGAGCACATTTTCGCAGAATTCGAAAATCAGGTTGTGCCTCCAGAGTTGCAAGTTACGACCATTCGTAGGTATTAGTCAGTGTCACCCTGGCGACAAGAATTCGTCTATTGTCATTAGCGAAAGAAGGGCTGAAGCGACGTGATCGTTTCCCTCTGTCATCTCGGTGGAGATTCTTTCAATTTTTGCCTCGTCAAACAGATCCAGCGAACCAATACCTTCCGCTTTCGACAGTTTTTCCAGTTTGGATATTAATGCAGGCGAACTGCGGATGATGCTGGGACCCGTCGGCCAGGAGCGGTCGCTTACGGACGGATCCGCCGACGTTCCGCTACCGAGCCCGATTCGGCGTTTCGCTCCTCTTGTCCAGCCATCTACCGTTAGTTTCAGGGGCGAGAGGCCGGGCATGAGGTTCGTATTCGCGTTACGCACTTTCAGCAGTTCCGGGTTGAGCTGCTTTGTGGTTTCGGCAAGCAGCATCGTCCCATGTCGCACACCCGCCGGAGTTGAGTAATAAATATCGAAAATATCGTTGTCGAACGCCACTGTCCGCTGTTCCGCTAGCGAACCCGCAGAGAGCAGGTTCAAGTAGGTATAGTGCCGACCCGGAGCGCTCGTGGTCAGGTAGTCCCACTCGTCGTATGGTTCAGATGTCTCACCGTTAACGGGCCGCAAAACCGCATCGAGATCGGCCCGCAATCTGTCGTTGGCTTCAGAAACGAGTTCCGGCTTTAGCAGACTGGCCGAATCGATCCCCTTGAGGCGGTACTTGGCCTCGGAAATGTACTGTCCGACCAGGTCGAACCCGATAGGGTCGAGTGCCCACGAGCGTGTTGGTCGCCCAAGAATTCGCCTTCGGTGAGACGGCAGATACATTCCCTGGAAAAAATAGTCGAACCCGTGGCCGTGCAGAATCAAGTCAGTTTCCGGGATGTCCAGATCAAAAAAATGACCGTGCTGGAACAGGTACATCCCGCCGCCGACCGCCGTCGATTTCTGGAGGATATCGGCGTAGTGCGTTGGAACGCGCTGAACGAATGAGTGGCTTGCGCCCGCAGTAGCGGCGAGTGCCCTTGCGACATCGACTTCGTTGTTTTCAAATTCCCCGACAGTCACGCATAGAGGCAGTTCACTTTCACGAAATCCACCGAGCACAACACGCGAGTCCATGCCTCCACTGAGCAGCAGGGAAACACTGCTCGCGTTGGAGGTTTTTAGAGCCACCGATTCCGTTACGGCGTCGGCTAGGTCTCGTGCGATTGCGGCTCGGCCATCATGTCGCTTGCTGAAATCGGGTTTCCAGTAGCGGGTTAGCTGCAGCTTTCCGGTTATCTTGCTGAAAGTGAGTACGGTCGCCGGGGTCAGCGCACTGGTGGCCTCGTCGAACGTTGTCGCTCCGAACAAGCGCTGAAAATGCAGAAATTCGTAAAACGCGAGGGCGTCGACTTTCAATCGATTATTTTCGGATAGCCAGCGCCAGATCGCCCGATACGAAAACGAAATTACGAGACTGGAGCCATCTGTCAGGAAAAAAACCGGGTGTGCTGCGAACCGGTCGTTTGCAATGATGATCTGGTCTGACGTTTCGACCACTACCACGAATTCACCGTTAAGTTTTTGTGCGGCACGCTCCGGTTCTTTTGCAAAATCGCCCGTCTTGCTCGCACTGGAAACGACGCGACCGTCGATGGTCGGACTGCCGTACATTACGACGCTCCGTTGTTCGGATTCGTCACGGACAACCACCCGAGGCACATCGCCAAGGATGAGGACCTTTGATGGGCCCCAGAGGCTCATCCGGTTTTCTCCAGCAGCACGGTTCGCAGCCCACCGGTGTTGCAGATCAGTTCGATCGCGTGTTCGTTGCTGATATCGCTGAAGATCGAGCGGGTACCAAAATCGCTGTAGAACGGTTCACTGCCTACATACCCGAGGGCCTGCAACCGGGCCGTCCCCGGCTTGCCCGATGAAGCAGCAGTACGGACTCTGTATCCGAGCGAGAACAGGCCGCTCAGTACTGGGGCGAAATCGTTTTCCGGGGTGTACCTGCTCAGGTGAGTTTCAAAAATTACTCTTGGCGTTATTACGTCTTCTCGTACAAGTTCTATCAGCTGCCCCAGTATCTCCACCTCGTGGCCCTCTACGTCCATGCGAATCAAATCGGCACGGTTCCCTGAGCGCACGACAGCATCTCGCAAGGTCATGGTCGGCACATCTACTGGAGTCGATTCCAAATAATCGGCGGCGGTGCCATCCCTGTGGAAAGTGTGAAGGTTCGAGTGCGACGACATGTACATCTGCCCGGTACCGGTCGAAGCACTGACTGCCCCGTGTACTACATCGATATTGCTGGTGCTGTTGAGCTCGATGTTCCTTTTGAGCATTTTGATGTTTGCGAGCATTGGCTCGATTGCGGTGACCCGCCCGGCAGGGCCGATTACGATCGATTCCATGATGGCGTAATAACCGATATTCGCCCCGATATCGAGAATATTCATTCCCGGTTCGAGAATCTGTTGCAGCATCTTGTAGTGGTCGATCTCGCGCTTGCCGAATAGAAACAGCGTCCTTGAAAGACCGCGGTCGCTGGTATCCAGGTGAAGTTTGTAGTTGAAGATATTTTTCTTCATGGTCTTCACGCCGAACAGCCGTGCGATGGCGATTATCACGGCGAAGTAAATAGCACTACTTAGCCCGAGCGGCCCCAGATACCGGTAGATTCTCAACACTTTTTGGATCAAGTAAAAATTCTTTCAGTGTCTAACGTGGCGACACGATGTACTCGGTCAACGCGATTGGCCTGGTTTCGTTGCCGTCGATATCGGTCACTACGTAATCTAGCTCTTGCAGCACCTGTTCAAGTTCATCGACCGACGAGCCAAGTTCAATGATATGTCGTGGGTGGACACTTAAATACAGAATCGGCCGGTGCTTCCGCAGTGTGTTGGCAGCACCCTTCAATATCCCTACTTCTGCCCCCTCGGTGTCTATCTTGATAATTTCTGGTGATAGACCTCGTTCGATGCAGAACTGATCGAGAGTTATCTGTTTCTTCGACGCCATTGTGTAACCCCGATTCGAACCAGATAAAGCGATGGTGTTCATCCCGGAATCGTCTGAGCTTTCAAAAAAATCAACAGAATCTAACTTCTCGCTGCCAACCAGGTCGCCAATGATCTCGACATTGTCGATCTGGTTGTCTCGCAGGTGTTGGGCCAGAAAAATCGCATTCGCCTCTGCTGGCTCGAACGCGTACACAGTTCCGTTTTTAGCGATCACCGAACTGAGTGGCAATGTGACAAGACCGATATGGGCACCGATATCCATTACACAAGTTTTGCCACGGGCTGCCTCCACGCAGGCTTCAAACCCTCGGTTGTGATTCCCTCCCCAGGCCTCGAAGTTACTGAATGCAAACCGACGATTGAGTTTGAACGGCCCGTATGGCCCGATGTTTTTGGACACGGTAAGACCGGGAACGACCCGAATAACTGCACGGTAAACAGGCCGCGCCAGCGACCACAGGAAACGAAATCGCTGGAGCGGCCCATGCCTGAGTCGTGTCAGTTGGTTCATCAATTTCGGCGACATCTTCCAGTTTGGATAAAGCTCATTACACCGGTCAATCGCCGGTCTTCTCGGCTAAAACAAACAAGTGATGATCGAACCCCGGATTGTATTTCGACCACATTATTCGGAGTCCCGAAGATTCGATATCTTTGAGAAATCTGGATTTCGGAAAACCCTTTCGCCCCACTTCCCAGTAGTGGGGATTCCAGTAGTCTTCCCGGCCTTGCCATCCGGATTTAGATGGCCCAACGCGCCGTGGCCGTTCCCACTTGAACGACAGAGAATGTCGGCCACGCAACCAGCCCAGCCCCAGCCGCCGGGGTGTGAGAAATCCAGGAAATTCCAGCGTTAGCTCGAACCTGTGTACGTGAGCGGGGACCGAGATGAGTACGTACCTGTTCGACAACGATGCGAGTTTCCTGAGTGTCGATGTTAACTCTTGGTAGGGGATGTGTTGCAACATTTCGAACGCGGCCACCAGGTCGAACTGTTCTGGTATTTCAATTTCTCGGAAGTCGCCGAAATAGTCCGGATTGCTCCAGCCTTTGATGTCGGCGGTTTTGACTTTGTAACCCAGGTCGGCTGCTGTGGAGGAAAAAAAGCCGTGACCCGGCCCTACCTCCAGAATCGATGAAACAGAACTCCCCAACTCTGTAACCGAGATCATCTGTAGCCTCGCGCTAGAAAAACGTCGCTCTTCAAGGGCCGACAGTCTTGCGCTAAGAAGTTCAGGATCGATTTTGGTCACGAAACAAGGTCCCGGTCAGTTTCACCAATGTGAAGCGTTACGTTGTTGAGGATTCAGGGTCGGTCAACGAGAAATACAGCGATTCGAACTGGCGACCGACAACGTCCCAGCTAAAAGATTTTCTCACCGATTCATGACCGTTTGCGCAGAGAGTCGATTGCAGTTCCGAAGAACTTTGCAGCCGCTCCATTTTGCGGGCGAGGTCGATAGGGTCTCCCGCCCGTGCTATCAGCCCGTCTACACCATCGACAATCGTTTCGATGCAGCCGGGAGCGTCTGTTGAGATAACCGGTATACCCGCCGCCATCGCTTCGATATTAATCATCGCAAAAGTTTCGATAAGTGAAGGGAAAACGCAGGCATCTGCACTCTTATATAGCTCCACGAGCGGCCTACTCGGAATTCGGAATTCACGATCGTTGGGTTCGAAACCGAGTTCTTCGATAAACGTTACGTGGCCCACCACGCCAAGTTCTGCTGCGCGCGGCAGGAGGTTCGACATGCCGTTGCCGACGAACACCACATGCACCTCATCAAGCGTCCCGGCGCGTTTCATCTCTGCGATCGCTTCCAGCAGAACCGGAAACCCCTTCTTCGGATGATTTCGCCCGACTGTCACATACACGAACTTATCGAGCGGCACCCCGTATTTACTTCGTATGGCGTCCCGGTCAACTGCGGTCGACGCGAAGCGGGGCTGGTCGACCCCGCAGGGAATCACCTGGATGCGGTCGTCGCTAACCCCCACATCGCGAAGATCGGGTATGACCGATTCACTGAGCGCAATCGCTTTTGAAACCCGTGGAGCCCATGTCTGGATCAGCTTTTCGATTCTGGGATCAAAACGGTAGCCATAATCCACATCCGGGTCTTTTTGTATGTCATAGCCAACAGTACGCAGTACGTGAGGTATTTCCCGGGGGAGCGTGAAGCGACCGACCGATACAGCCACGGGATAGGCACCGAACGATTGCCACAAATCGAACTTGAACTTTCGCTGCATCCATGAAAAATAGCGGTTTTGGGCGAATTGATAAAACGACCCGAGCACTGGCATCAATCGTTGCTGCCCCGGAAAAAGCGGGAACAGCGGGTATCCAAGTTCGTGTCTGCGCTTGCCGATCTTCCGCCAGCTGCTCCATGCTGCGAACATGATCACTTCGTGACCGTTTTGAGTCAGATACCGGGCCAGGTTATGCGCGGTTATTTGGGCGCCACCAACATCAGGGAAGAAGGAAGAAATCGCTATGGCAACTCTGAGTTTTCGAGCTGGGGCCAAGTTTCTACTTTCGTTTGAAAATCGCTGCGAATGTCAGGAAAATCAATTTTAAATCCACCCAGAAACTGCGTTCCCGAACGTACTTCATCCGCAGTTCCATTTTTTTATCCCAGACCTTTTCGAAATAAAGCTTGTCGGGATCATCACCCTTCAGAAATGAACCAAGGTCAGCGAACTCGATGGAAGCGAAATCGGTGATCCCGGGCCGTAGCTCGAGAATCACAAGTTGTTCTTCGGTATACAGCTTCGTGTAGTCCGGGGTTTCGGGCCGTGGGCCCACAAAGCTCATCTCGCCTTTAAGCACGTTCCATAGCTGCGGGAGTTCATCCAGCTTAAACTTCCTGATCCAGCGCCCCACAGTCGTAACGCGAGGGTCGTCATCACCCGAGTGATGCGATGTCGGCCCCTCGGCAATTCTCATACTGCGAAACTTCCGCAGGGTAAAAAGCGTGCGCGATTTGCCAGACCGTTGTGGGGAATACAGCACGGGCCACCCGAGAGTCGCCAGAATCAGCAAACCTGTCACAAGCAAGAGTGGGAAAAAAACGATTAACCCCACGAAGCTGAATACGAGATCGAATATGCGTTTAGCCAAGCTGTCTATCCCAGTCTACTGCGCTAACCTTCACAGACTGAACCTGCGCCAATCGAACTAATCGGCGCATAACTTATTTTAGGCTCTCATGGTTACAGACCCCTCTATTGGCTTCAAGCACGCATTCGTCACCGGAGCAACCGGCATCGTCGGCATTCCTCTGTGTCAAAAATTAGCCGACACAGGTATCAAGGTCACGGGCTACTCCAGGACTCCGGGTTATTCCGGCCTGCCCGCTGGCGTTGAACATGCCATCGGCGATATTCTGAACCTGGATGAGTTATCAGACGCAGCAGAGGGTGCCGACGTCATTTTCCACCTTGCAGCGGCTGTCCATGGGTCGGCAACGAGTTTTGATGATTTCGAAACAATGAACGTCACCGGCACTGATAACGTAATTCAGGTAGCAAGTGATAAAGGTGCGAAACTGGTCCATGTTTCGACCGTTAACGTAGACGGATTTCATCGGGGAAAATTGAACGATGCCTACGCAACGACGAAAGCCAGGGCGGAAGAGCTGATTCTGGATGCTGTCGATGATGGACTCGACGCGGTGATCGTCAGGCCCGCAACGGTTTTTGGGAACGAGCCGGGTAGGGCGGGGCTTATTGTTGATCGCCTGCTATCCGGCTCGCTAAAAATGCTCCCGGCCCCGTCGCGAGCAATCAGCCCTGTGTGGGCGGGCGATCTCGCAGACGCGCTTGTTGGGGCTTCTGCATCTGGAAAGCCGGGCCGAATTTACACCGTCGCCGGACCGGTGACATCGACCGGTGAATTCGTGGAATCGGTTTCGGCCACTTTGGGCGTGTCACCCCCGCGCATATCGGTTCCCGCCTGGGTAATAGTGGTGCCGCTTCAGCTTGCATGGTGGGTCAGAAAACTCACTGGCTGGACACCGGCTGTATCGGTCGAATCTGTTCGTTCAGGCTCGGTTCACGATGGGCGGTTGGCGGCGCGAGACCTCGGTTTCAGTTACACGCCGATATCCGAAATTTTTGTTCGGTAGGCACATGACAGCGAACATGATGAAGCCGGTATCGGTAGCGACGGCAAACCACAGCATCGCCAAACAATTACCATCGAGATAGTTCCTGAGGGATCCTCCTAGTGCCGGAAAAACGTGGGGATGTGGCAAACTTTGTATTCGATAATCTATACCTACGCGACGCATTGTGCGACGCACTGTTCTTCATCAACAGACGAGTAACGAAGTTGACATCTGACGCTGAAAAAATAGCCATGGTCGAAGCGATTGCCTTCGATTTCGATGGGGTATTTACGGACAACCGGGTTTACGTGATGCAGAACGGTGAAGAGGCGGTGGTGTGCGACCGTTCCGACGGAATGGGGATTTCGATGCTGCGTAAGGCCGGAGTCCCGATGATCGTAATCAGCACTGAAACCAATCCGGTGGTCAGTGCAAGATGTGTGAAATTGGGCCTCGAAGTACTGCAGGGCGTCGACGATAAACTTCCCGCTCTCGAGGCGTGGGCAGCGCGCAACAAACGCTCAATGAGCCGTATCGCCTTTATTGGCAACGACATCAACGATGTCGAGTGTCTTCGGGCAGCTGGACTGGGAGTCGTGGTTGCCGACGCCTACCCGGTGGCAGTCGAAGCGGCAGACCTCGTGCTAACAAAAAATGGCGGACGTGGCGCGATTCGGGAGTTTGCCGACAGCCTGCTGGCTGTTCGTTCTTCCCGCTAGTTGCCGCGCAATTTGGCGATCATTGGCAGTTCGCTATCGTAGACTTTCTTTACGCCATCACCCAGTGCGGTTTCGATTAGGCGGATGTCGCGGGCGAGCCGAATCATCCCCTGTGGCTCGACCGATGCTGCATGGTCACTCCCCCACATTGCCCGACTGAGCGTGACGTGTCGCTCGACAAAAGTCGCCCCGAGAGCTACCGACGCGATGGTGGTCGACAACCCGACCTCGTGGCCCGAGTAGCCGACAGGGCAGTCGAACTCCTCAGCAAGTGTGTGGATCATCCGTAAGTTCAACTCGTCATACGCAGCGGGGTAGCTGCTCGTGCAGTGTGCAAGCAAGAAGTTGCCAGAATCGAGTATCTCGATAGCATGCCGAATCTGTTCCATGGTCGACATCCCGGTCGACATAAGCACCGGTCGTCCAGTCGATGCAATTTTTTTGAGCAGGTCGTCCCTCGTAATCAGGGCCGAGGGAATTTTGTGGCATGGGATATCGAACTCTTCCATGAAGTCGACAGATGGCTCGTCCCAGCAAGAAGCGAACCAGGTCATTCCCTTTTTTTTGGCGTAGGCGTCTATGGCCTTGAACTCGTCAATCCCAAGCTCTGTTTTTTCCCGGTAATCGATGTACGACATCACCCCCCACGGGGTGTCGCGTTCGATGTCCCACTGGTCCCGGGGTACGCAGATTCTGGGGGTTCGTTTCTGAAACTTTACTGCGTCGAATTTGGCGTCAACCGCGGCGTCGATCAGCTTGAAGACATTTTCGACATCGCCATTATGGTTAATGCCTATCTCGGCGATCAGGTAGCAGGGGTGGCCCTTGCCGATCGATTTTCCAGCGATTTTGACGATGGGTTTCAATTCATATCTTCCTGATGACTAACGACGCTATCTTGCTTTATAAAAGCAAGGCTACGTCAATCGAGTGTTTCGTGGATGACTCAGAGTATCGCTAGATTGGGCGATCTTGCCCGCGGGACGCGGCGTAGTCGTAACAGGCTGGCCTGGTATTACGTGTCACCACCGGAACGAAGTCAGCTGATCACACACGTAGTCAACTTCCGAGTCGTCCAGTTCCGGGTAGATGGGAAGCGATAGGGCTTCACGGGAAAGCCTTTCAGCCTCGGGGAACTTATCGTCCGGGCCGATATATTTGGAAAACACAGGTTCGGTGTGCAGCGGTGATGCGTAATGGATCATCGTCCCGATTCCGGCATCCGCCAGATGAGAACGGAGTCGGTTTCTGTCATCACCGGCAGTCAGAACGTACTTGTGAAACACATGGTGCGACCCCGGTAATTCTCTCGGCGGTGACACAGACGAAATCTCGTCGAGCACGGCTGTATAGCGGTGCGCTATCTGCTGGCGACGGTTCGTCCATTCATCCATGTGGTCGAGTTTGAAACTTACGATAGCGGCCTGTATCGAAGCGATCTGCGAGTTATAACCCAACTCCCGGTACACCCTCGAATCATCTCTGCCGTGATACCGGAGCCGCCCCACCCGCTCGGCAATGTCGCCGTCGTTGGTAACGATGGCCCCGCCGCTCCCGAGCGCACCTGCGATTTTCATCGGGTCGAAACTCAAGGACGCTGCGGCCGAATGTGCGCCTGGGGCTGACCCATTAAAAGTTGCCCCAATAGCCTGGGCCGCGTCTTCGATGAGAGCAACGTTGGCGTTCTTGCACGCTTCCGCGAGTGGAGAAATATCGAAAAGCTGCCCGTATAGATGTGCGGTGACCACTGCATCTACCGAACCGGACTCAACAAGCTCAATTGTTTTCGCTGCATCAGGCTGGTAATCGCTGCCGGTGTCTACAAATACCGGAACGGCACCGGCACGGATCACAGGCGATGCTGTCGCAATAAAGGTCATTGCGGGTACGGCAACCCTGTCTCCCGCTCCAATCCCAGCCGATATAAGGGCGAAGTACAGGGCGTCGGTACCCGAGCCGACAGCGATCGCATGATTCGTTCCCATAACCGCACACAGCTGATCTTCAAGGGCAGCCACTTCAGGTCCCTGTAGCACCTGACCGTGCGAGAAGACCTGTTCGCACAGGCCCAGAATCGTCTCTCTGTGTTGCTCGAACTGGCGGTCGAGCCGCATGAATGGAATGTTCATCACGGGTTTACTTGCAGGCTAGAACGGGTTGTGGCGCAGATGTTCGATATAACCTGGTAGGGCCTGATCGAGGCCGAATTGCGGTTCGAAACCGATCAGTTTTCTGGCCTTCGCGACATCCAGCGTGCCGCGATTTGGGATGTGATCGGGGACATCGCCGTATTCGATAACCACATCTCCGATTGTTTCACTGATAATCGATACCGCAGCCGAAAGTGTTTCCGACTTTCCTCTTGCGATGTTGAAAGTTTCACCCTTTGCGCCGGCCATGGTGGCGACGCGGAAAATACCGTTCGCGGTGTCAGCGACATAAGTGAAGTCCAGCGCCATGCTGCCGTCGCCGTCGATTCTTAGTGGCTTGCCCTGAAGTGCACGGGTTATGAATTTGTACAGCACGCGCCGGTTCGCATCGCCCGGGCCGTAAACTGCGGTGGGGCGGACAGTCCTCACATCAATCCCATAACGCCTGCGGTAGCCGGTACTGATAATTTCCCCGGCGAGCTTGATCGACCCGTAAATATCCTTGGGGTCTTTCGGGGCATCTTCGGTGACGGTGGGAGTCTGAAAATCGCCGTACACCATGCTTGATGATGTGTAGACGACGGTGCATTCATGATCGAAATCGCGCACGATTTCGAGTATGTTCACCGTGCTGGAAAGTATCGAATCGAAAGCTTCCTCGGTCTGCTCAATCGCTACGTTAGCCAGCGGCAGGGCCGCCATGTGAACGATGACATCTGGCCTTGCCCGATTCAGGGTCCGGCGCAAATAATCTTTGTTGAGCGTATCTCCGGTCAGTAGCGAAATATCGTCTGCAACACTGGCGAGACGTGACAGAAGATTTACCGGTTCGGCCTTAGGGTCGGGAGCGACATACTGCTTGAACGAATCGAAGACAGTCACTTCGTAATCGGCATCCAGAAACTCACGCACTACGCGCGAGCCTATAAAACCCGCTCCCCCTGTGATAAAT
>CAYLWG010000023.1:0-20688 GCA_964387235.1 uncultured Dehalococcoidales bacterium | reverse complement strand
ATCTTGAGTTTTTCAGACTGCGCCCAGAGCGTTTCGGGGCAGGGGAGGGCCGGAATTGGCCTACTGGGTTTGCGAACCGTGCGCCGGAACATAATGAACGCCGGTAACCCCAGTGGAAGCCGCTGCGGCCTCCTCCTCAGTCGGTGGGTTGTCCCATAAGCCAGCACCGGGCCGACGGCCGAACGGCGATGGACCTGCCGAAGCCGTTACTGTTTCGACCTTCTGTTTTGCGAGGGCTTCCGGGTCGAAAGAAACGCCAGTTCCGGGCTGGTTACCGCAAATTGCCCAGCCATCGACGATCTTGATATCTGAAGTCATTACACCATCGTCAGGCCCGGGATTCTGGACTTCAAGCGTCAGGAAATTTGGCATGCACGGCGCCAGTTGAGCGTTCAGGTTTCCCGGTGATCCGCCCAGCGTGATCGGCAACTCGAACCCGTAGGCGGCGTCGGCAAGCTGCATGGCACAGGTGATCCCCGTCATCCCCCAGCTCACCTGCACGACATCGGCGGCGCGGTTGTGGAAGTAGGGGAGGAATTCGCCGAGTGTGTCGAGATTTTCACCGGCACATACCGGGGCTTTGATCGCATCGGAAATTCGGCGCAGTCCAAGAAAATCCCAGCGGCGCGCCGGTTCTTCCACCCATGCGATATCGTACTGTTCCTCCATCTCGCGAACTTTGCGAATCGCCTGTTTTGGCGACCACATTTCGTTTGCGTCGACATACAGATATGGCCGGTCGGTCGCCCGTTCGAGACCCTTCTTCATTCGACCAATCCTGCGGAGGTCTGCATCCTGGTCGAGACCAACTTTTAGTTTTCCACCGGTGAAGCCGTGATCGGCCGCCATCATGCCGTACCAGTCTTCGATCTCGTCGTCGGACAACGGCGAATCGAGCCCGGAGGCATAGGCATGAACTTTCGGGTTTGAACCGCCGAGCGTCTTCCACAGTGGCTCGTCGTTGGCCTTGGCCTTCAGGTCCCACAGCGCGACATCGAGAACAGATATCACATCGTTCACAAGGCCAGCGTGACCACCCTTGAAAACGCGATCGACCATCCGTTTCCACAGCCCGGTAACGCGCCGCGGGTCTTCCCCCATCAAAATGCCCTCGACCATCGACTTTATCTGTGGCCCCGAGCCGCCTCCACCGAACGCAATTCCCGTCAACCCTTCATCGGTGAACAGTTGAAGCAGGTTCGAGGAGCCCCTGATACGACCCGACGGCGAATTCGCATCGCCCATGCGCCTGTTCAGCGGGAATTCATAGAGGGTTATCGAGTATCCGGTGATCTTCATCGTAAATTTGTTTCCTGGCTCGTGGCCAATTGGCCGTAAGCGATCTGCTGCAAGCTATCCGGTCGCTGGTGGTTTCGCCCCGAAAGCAGTTTTATCTCATGGGCCAGCATGCCTAGTTTTGCAAGGTGAGCGTGGCAGCCCGCCCGAGTCTAGGCAACATGGTATTCGCGGTCAACCGCTCTAGCGCCCGCTGTGTCTGTGATTGAACGAAGCGCCAGTTGCCATAAACACCCGAAATACGCACCGGGGCCAATCTGCGACCAATCGCCACGCACGCGTAACGTTGATCTACTGAATCGATGTGGGATTCACCTTGCATCGTGACCCGCAATCATCGCAAAGCCTATTTCGGAGTTCGAAATGCGTCGCCCGTCTCTGATCGCTCTAATAGCCGTCACAGTTCTATTTGTTGGGGCAGCATTGCCCGTTCGCGCAGCCGACCCCATTGGCGAAGATGGAGTCATGGTCGTACTCATTGACGAGGGGGCATCACCGATCCAGCGTGATCTTGATGTGGCCGAAACCGTAGCACTGACACTGGCCAGGGGAACTGCAGCGGGCACTATCGCCGCGGCTGCATACGGGGTTGAGACGAACGAGATAGTTTCGGCAAACGGCGGCCCCGATGGCACGCGGCTGGTGGACGACGTGATTACCGACATTCGGTCGCTCGACATTGGGCCAGCCCGCTCCGACCAGTTCGCCGCGCTAACTGCCACGTTCGCGTTTCTATCACGAATCGACGCAGCTCATGGGTCGAGAGTCGCGTTCATCACATCGGGCCGAATTCTTGGCGAATCGGAAAACACCCGCGAACGCCTCCGCAGCGTCGCCGACTTATTTGAAGCCGAAGGATGGGTGATTGATGTAGTGACCCTCCCTTCGACCCAGCCCGTGCTGCGTGATCTGATGTCCGGGCTGGCAACCGGTTCTGGCGGGGTGTTTTACGACACAGGAACCGCCGCTGGCATCGCCGCCATATTCGAAGATTATTCAAAATTGAACCTGTCCAACGCCATGGACGTTGAGATGCGTGACAACTCTGCGACCGTCGTTACGATCGATATAGCACCGCACACCACGATGTTCTCGATCGTGTTTGTCAGGCAGATCAGTTCGGTTGATGTTGCTGTGTTTTCACCGAGCGGGACGCGCGCTGGACAGGAAATGGACAATGTAGAAATCCGAGAGACCCCATCTGCGGTCATCATCCGGGTCTACTCTCCTGTGCCAGGTAACTGGACACTTCAGGGCGTGGGGCCAGCATCGAAACTGGTTGCAAGCGTTGATATCGATAACCCGCTTGTGCTCAAAATGATCGAACAGCCCCCGTTGCCGGTAGGTGAACCAGCGATTATCGAGGCGGCGGCATTCGTTGGTGAATCTCCTCAACTGCTCTCGGGTGCAGTAATTGAAGCGACTATCGGTAAGGCAAGTGGCACGACCGAAGTCGTGGCTCTGAACGACCGGGGCGAAGACGGCGACCGGTACGCAAACGATGGTATTTACTCCGTTCAGTTGAGTGCCCCGAAATCCCAGGGAATAAACACTGTTTCGCTTAAACTCTCTTGGACCGACTATGTGTCGGTGTTGAGGAGCAGTACCGCTTTCCGAAGTGAATCGTTCCCAACGATCAGCCTTGTCGAGATCACGAACGTAGAGACGACCGCAGGAGAGTACGCAACGGTAGCGCGGGTGCAGGTGAGGGCAGGTGACTACCCCTTCCTGCTGAGCGCATCGGATATCAAAGCAGTGCTGACCGGCACAGGTGGAAAGATTATCGCCTCAGTCCTTCCTGTAGACGAACCCGAGCCGGGCAGGGCATGGGAGTTCGATATCGCCGCGATTATTCCCGAATCGGGTGCTTATGAAGTTGAGGTTATTTTAGATAGCACGTTTGAAGGCCGTGCCTACACACGAAACGCTCCGATAGTCACGGCGAGCGCAGTAATCTTGGAAGAACCTGTGTTGCTTCTTGGGATGCCACTCTGGGTGGTTCCCACGCTCGGAGTCCTGATGGTCGTAATCGCAGGGTTCGCTGTATGGGTACTCAGTAAGACTCAACCGTTCGGGTTCATCGTTGATGATGACGACCGTGTAGTAGTCGATTTCGCAGGCCTCGAACGAGCAATAGTCAAAAAGCTGTTCTCACGGAACGCTATCGAGGCTTCTGAAATAGCCGATATGCCGTTCGATGGTGGAACTTTCAAGTTCAGCGGCGACAAAGTGAAGCTGGTGCATAAACGTGCCGTTGGCGACCCGTCGATGCGCGTCAACAGCCGTCCTGCTGGCCCGGAAACTGAACTGGGGGGCGACAACGTATGGCTGGGCGTCGGTGGTCGCCTGCTCACCTTTCAGACCGAACATCACAGCGCAGCCACAAGCTCGACCGACATGGTAGATAAGGCGGATTCGGCAACAGAACCCGGAATTACGGACGTTACTCCGGCCATTGCCGGGGATTAGACATTAGAAAACGGGTCGTGTGGCCGCTGGATGGCGGCCAGGGTTGTGCGTGGTGAGCCGGGTTGTGCGGTTAACTCAAGCGGGCCATCCAGATCGGACGGCCCAATGAACGATATTTTTGCCGACGCAGCTTAAGTAACTATCTCAAAATCCCCCTCCCCTCGGGGAGCCAAAGATGAACGCCGAGGTGAGGTGAAAGTTTAATCAGGCATCTTCGCCTATCAACGTATTTTGAGATAGTTTCTTACGACGCGTTAATCACGATCGTTTCGATGAGATCGCCGGGTTCAGGGTCGCTTCCCGGATCCCGTTCTCGTATCGACTTCACAACGTCCATACCCTTGACAACCTTGCCGAACACCGTGTGTCGGCCATCGAGGTGAGGCGTGGGGCCGAGCGTAATGAAGAACTGGCTGCCGTTCGTTCCCGGCCCGGCGTTTGCCATCGACAGAACGCCTTCTGTATCGTGGCGTAAATTCTTGTTGAACTCATCGCCGAACCGGTAACCCGGGCCGCCGGTTCCGGTTCCTTCCGGGTCGCCGCCCTGCACCATGAACCCCGGGATTACGCGGTGAAACGTCGTACCGTCGTAGAACCCGGCCCGCGCGAGGTTCACGAAGTTCTCAACCGTTAGCGGGGCGTCGTTTGCAAACAGCATGATCTCGAACTCACCGCGTTCAGTGTTGAACATGGCCGAGTACGACTTCGATGTGTCGAGATCGCCCGAAGGCGGGGCTGGCGTTGTTTCTGGTTCTGACATGTGTTCTCCTGCGCGACTTATTCTGGCTGGCTGGCCGATACACCGGAACGAGTGCGAATTACTTTACGTTGATGACGATTGTTTCGATTATGTCGCCGGGGAGCTGGGCCGTGCCGGGGTCCCTGACCTTGATATTCAGCACATTGTCCAGGCCGCTGATGACTTCACCGAACACGCTGTGGACGTCGTCAAGATGCGGAGTCGGGACAAACGTTATGAAAAACTGACTGCTGTTGGTGTTTCTCCCCGAATTAGCCATCGAAAGTATTCCCGGCTTGTCGTGTCGGCGCGTGGCATCAAACTCGTCAAGGAACCGGTAGCCAGCACCGCCTGCTCCCGTGCCTCTGGGGTCGCCGCCCTGGGCCATAAATTCGGGGATTACACGGTGGAACATGGTGCCATCGTAAAAACCAATCGTAGCGAGGTTGATGAAGTTTTCGACCGTCAGCGGTGCCTCGTCATCAAACAGCAGCACCTCGAACTCGCCAGCATCGGTCTTGAAAGTCGCCGTGTAGGTCTTTGAAGTATCCAGCGCACCAACCGGGGGGCTGGCGGAATCACCCGGCGAAAGCATCTTCACTTCGGCCCCAGAACCGGTGTCGGCCTGGGAACCACCGCTCGCCACCGGAACTGGTGTAGATATTGGCACTGGAGTTGGTTCCGGTTCGTCGGCGCCACACGCCGCAAAAGCGAGTGACGTTATCGTCAACAAAGCAAACAGGGTAAACAGCCGTTTCATTTTTTTCTCCACTGATCCTTTGGCCCGAACAGATAACAATCTGAAGGCCCCAGAACTGCAACGTGTACGCAGCAATGCCGCCCGATCAACTCGACGAGTCGTAGTCGCGAGAAGGTCTGGCAGGCAGATTCACAGGCCGAAAAGTATATCCAACAACCCTGTTCTGGCGTATCTGGCTGGCTTTCGTCAACGATTGGCGCAACTATAATGACCGACCATGTCTGCAACTGTGAACGAATCGCACAAACGAACCACCAGCACCGGGGAACTGTCCGGCGAACGCCTTGTCGATTTGTATCGCACGATGGTTCTCAGCCGGTATCTCGACGAACGAGTATGGCTGCTAAACCGACAGGGAAAAGCGGCAATCGCTGCATCGGCACAGGGGCACGAAGCCGCCCAGGTCGCCTGCATCGAGGCGACCGACCCTTCGAAAGACCACTACCTGATCTACTATCGGCAGTTCACCGCCATGATCGCCCTTGGCACCGAGCCGGAAGAAATGTTGCGGGGATTTCTGGCGAAAGACGGCGAGCCAATGAGTGCGGCCCGACAGTTTCCGCTTCACGGCGCTCACCCGCGTGTCGATCTTTTCAACTTCTCGAACGTAATCGCAACACAGCTTCCCCAGGCTGCGGGTGTGGCGCTGGCCGATAAACTGCGCGGCTCCGATGCTGTGACAATCGTTTATTTTGGAGATGGCGCTGCCTCGCAGGGCGATACCCACGAAGCGATGAACTTCGCCGGTATTCACAAACTGCCCGTTATATTTTTTTGCGAGAACAACCGGTACGCCATTTCGGTGCCGCTCAACAAGCAGATGGCAATCGACAGCATCGCAAGCCGGGCTGCTGGATACGGGTTTCCGGGTGTGCAGGTAGATGGCACAGATGTTGTTGCCGTATACGAAGCTACACAGGCCGCCGTTGCCCGGGCAAGGGCAGGGGAGGGGCCAACGCTGATCGAGGCATCGGTCGAACGACTGCTGCCGCATACGACTGACGACGATCACACCCGCTATCGCTCGCCCGAAGACATCGAGCAGATGTTGAAGCGCGACCCGGTCAAAATCACATCAGAAACTCTCCGGCGCAGAGGTCTGGTGACCGAAACGGAAGACGAGGCAATTCATGCCGCGGCGAAGAAGCGTGTGAATGAAGCGACCGACACTGTCGATGCCGAGCCTTATCCGGGTGTCGAGACGATGTTCGACCACGTGACCAGTGCCAGTGCCAACTCCAACTCCAACTCCAGCGGGAGTGGTTCCTGATGCCCGAACAAACGGTTATCGAAGCGGTACGGGACACAATGCGGGCCGAGATGCGCCGTGACGAAACGGTCATTCTTCTGGGCGAAGATGTTGGAAACCGTGGGGGTGTCTTCCTTGCATCTGACGGGTTTATCGACGAGTTCGGCCCCGATCGCGTGATCGACACCCCGCTTGCAGAATCGCTGATATGTGGTCTGGCGCTTGGTGCCGCAGTTAATGGCATGCGTCCGCTGGCCGAAATCCAGTTCGCCGATTTTGTTTGGCCGGCGATAAACCAGATCGTTGGCGAAGCGGCAAGAGTCCGGTATGGCACCAACGGCGTGAAAACTGCCCCGCTGACCATCCGCGTGCCCTACGGCGGTGGTGTCAGGGGCGGCCTGTACCACTCCCAGAGCATTGAAGTTCTGTTTTCGCACACTCCGGGCCTCACGGTAGTCGCCCCGGCTACCCCTTACGATGCAAAAGGTCTTCTCGCTTCGGCAATCCGCTCGGACGACCCGGTAATTGTTCTTGAACACAAACGGACCTACCGGCTCGTCAAAGGCGAAGTCCCCTCTGGGGACTACACAATCCCGATTGGAAAGGCCGAGATCAAACGACCGGGTAGTGATATGACCATCGTTACTTACGGCCTGATGCTCCACTACTCTCTGCAAGCCGCGGAGGCCGCTTCAGAACAGGGTTTCAATGTCGAAGTGCTCGACCTGCGCACACTGCGCCCGCTGGATGCCGATGCAATTGCGGAATCGGTTTCGCGGACAGGAAAAGTGCTGATCGTTCAGGAGGACACCGCGGCGGTTAGCATTTCATCGGAAGTGGCGGCAATCGTCGGTGAACGCTGTTTCTTTGATCTTGATGGCCCAATAACTCGCCTGACCCCGCCCGAGATACCCCCGATGCCGTTTTCGCCGGTTCAGGAAGCGGCGTACATGCCTTCGCCCGAGAAGATTCTCACGGCCATTATCAAGCTGGCGGAGTTGTAAAAATGGTGTTCAAGATAGAGTTGCCGCAGGTAGGCGAATCGGTTACAGAGGCGGTTATCGGCAAGTGGCTTAAGTCGCCCGGTGATCGCGTCGAAAAATACGATCCTCTTGTCGAGGTCATTACCGACAAGGTGAATATGGATGTCCCGGCCCCGGCTTCGGGAACTCTCACGAAAATACTGGTGCCAGAGGGCGAAACCGTGCCGATGGGTTCCGTTATCGCCGAGATGGAAACAGATGAAGCTGTCGTTGGGGCTGACCCCGAACCGCCCGCTGCGCCAGCAACGTCTACAGCTGCTTCTGCACCCCCAGTTGCTGCAACAGCCACGACCGAACCTGAAATCGAATCGCTGGCTGGCCGAATCGGAACACTTGTCCAGGGTGCAAATGTGGGCCCAACCGGTGGAGAATTCCTCGACACCAGCCTGTCTTCGCCAGCGACCGCGCCGCGAGCGTCTTCGGCAACTTCACCCGAAGTAACCGGGGGGCAACTTCGTTTTTCACCTGTCGTCACGAAACTGGCTGTTACGCATGGCGTCGATCTCCGTGGGCTGGCGGGAACCGGCCTTGGTGGACGGGTGACAAAGAAGGATGTGCTGGCCGCCGCCGAACGCGGGAACACTGCGACAGCTTCGATCGCGCAATCGCAGCAGGGAACAGAACCGGCCTCCGGTAACGATACGATAATCGAACCATCGCCAATCCGGCGCATGATCGCCAACCACATGGTCAGGTCTACGTCCGAGATCCCGCACGCATGGTCGGCCATAGAGGTCGATATTACTGGAATGGTCGAGTGGCGCGCCGCGAACAAAGAACGCTTCGAAAAGGAGCACGGTGTTCGCCTGACGTACCTGCCAATTACCCTCCTGAACGTGGCTGCTGCACTGAAAGCAAACCCGAAAATTAACTCGAGTTGGGTAGATGGCAACATCGTCGTTAAGGGAGTGATCAATGTCGGAGTCGCGGTTGCATCCGAAGAGGGCCTGGTGGTTCCGGTCATTCACCACGCTGAAAACTCATCGCTGCTTGAACTGGCGCAGCAACTCAGTGCTGTAATAGAGCGCGCTCGCAGCACATCGATGACACTTGATGATGTGCAGGGCGGTACGTTCACGCTCAACAACACGGGGTCGTTGGGCTCGGTGTGGGGTGGGGCGATAATAAATCACCCGCAAGCGGCAATTATGACCACCGAGGCCATCGTGAAGCGACCGGTCGTAATATCTCAAGATGACGAAGACACTGTGGTTGTTCGTTCAATGATGAACATCTGCCTGTCGTTCGACCACCGGATTATCGATGGGGCCGAGGCATCGGCATTTTTGCAGGCGGTCAGAGTCGGCCTTGAAGCTGTCGACTTGAACTCACAATTCTAATGGGTAGCTCGCCTGACATCCTCGCTGAAACCGTCCATGCAGGTGATGTTGCGCCGCCATTAAGCGAATTGCGGGCGACCTGGCTTGGTACTGTCGGCTACAAAACGGCCTTCGACCTGCAACGCTCGGTGCTAGAAGCACGCAAATCGAAAGCGATACCCGACACGTTGCTGCTGCTTGAGCATCCGCATGTGATCACACTGGGTCGGCGTGCCGGTGAATCTTCGGTTTTGACCGAGCGTGCCGAACTGGAAACCGCCGGGGTCGAGGTACACGAGACCGACCGCGGTGGGGAGGCTACCTATCACGGTCCGGGGCAACTGGTTGGGTATCCGATCATCGATGTAAGGGCAGCGGGGCTTGGGCCGGTCACTTACGTGCGAATGCTGGAACGCTCGATCACCGAAGCACTGGCCGAATTCGGAGTGAAGACACATCTTGTAGATGGTGAAACAGGCGTTTGGGTCGGTGGGGTGCCGAACGAAAAACGACGACCGGGAATTAACCCGAACGGAAAGAAAATCGCGGCGATCGGCGTTCGTATTACCGGCGGAATATCGATGCACGGATTCGCCATTAACGTATCGACTGACACGAGTTATTTCCAACACATAATCCCGTGCGGGATGCCTGATTTGCCGATCTCTTCGATAGAGATTGAAACAGGCGAATCAATTCCGGTACTCGATTGCGCCAGGGTTGTAGCAGAGAAACTTGGTGCGAACCTGCACCGGGTTCTAATGTGGGCCGAGCAAATTGAACTCCCTGACCAAAAAACTAATTGGTGATACGAACTGGTCCGTACGTATTTCGGTGATTAGATAACGCAAGTTCAGAGTCAATTCGTACACCGGTTTGGTGTCGCCCCCAACGCTAATCACACCTTTGGCATTGATGATGGTCGCAGAGGGGCAATTACCCATTACTGCTGGACCGTCTTCTGCGACCTGTTTTCGTCGCAAAAGCATTCACCGGGTTAGGGCGACGTCCCAGCGTCAGACGCAAACGTCATTACGTTCAAGCACTACAGCAAATGAGACGCCAGAATTGGCCAATCAAGCGATTTCGCAGCCGATCAACCGGATAGAAGATTCCACAACTGGAACCGACGCAGACAGCGGCCACATACTGCAACGACTTCCGTCGTTCGCCGCCGCTGCGACACTTGCGATGCTGCTGGCAATGACCATTGCAACGGCGGTCTCGATTCGCAGTATCAATCAATTTCAGAGCGACCTGCGGTTTGAAGAACTCGTTGGTTCGGTATCACTCGAAGTTCAATCAGAGTTCAACAAAAGCCTGAGCGAACTGGCCGCGATTAAGGGTTTCCTGGAAGCGAGCGAATCTGTTTCACCCGCCCAGTTTCGAACGTTTGCATCAGCACTTGAAAACGAAAACTGGTCGGTTAACGCACTGGGTTTCATTCGCAAGGTGAACGCCGATGAAACTGCTGAGTTCAACCAGATGATGTCGAGACAAATTGGTGGTAACTTCCGGCTCGAATCTAAAGGTTCCAAATCGTTTTACCTGCCGGTCGCGTACACCTATCCTGAAACACTCGGAATACTTAACCCTGGCGAAGACCTGTTACTTCACCCGACGTACACCCCGTTAATGGACAGAGCGGAGCGCGATCACAAGATGGTCGCCTCGGCCCCGGTGCCATCGGCTTCAAATCCGCACGATCAGGCAGTCGTTCTGGTCTTTACTCCAGTGTTTAACCCCTCGCCCGAACCGCTAATCGCGCCTGAACTGAGGGGCTTTGGCACAGGGGTGTACCGGGTGGCCGATTTCCTTGCCGGGCCGGTTGAGCGGGCTGGACTGGGCGATATCGAATTTCGGGTGGTCGATATCGCAGACGATGGCTCAAGCCAGGAAGTGTTCCCGGTGCCCAACGGATCAACAAGTGATAGCTGGACTGGCGATCAAAGTTTTGTCAGCAACCTGAACCTGGCAGGTCGAAACTGGCAGTTGGAATTCAACAAACCTGCCGGGTATGGCCTTAGCGAACTCGAATCTCAACTCTGGATAGTCGTGCTGTCGGCTGGCCTTGTCATCACCGGGCTGGCGACGGTTTCAATGTATTCACTGATAGCGGGCCGGCAAACCGCCCAATCCCGTTTGCAGTTGCTGACAAGCCGGATGAACGTACTTCTGGATTCAGCACTGGAGTCGATTTTGCTGGTTGGTGCCGACGATCGCGTTGTGTGGGCGAACCAGTCATATGCAAATGTGTTCGGGTTTAGAGATACCAAATCGATAATAGGTTCCGAGTGGGAATCAACCCGAGTTGGCGCTGGCGTCAAGTTCGAAAACAGCCGCAAATACCTGCGTCGGCTAACTGAGATCAACAAGAATCGGGAACTTGCGGTCACTTCTGAAGATGTGTTGATTTCGAGACCGGAAGAGAGGACCCTCTCGATGACTTCGGCGCCTGCCACAAGTGACACTTCGGAGTATCTGGGCAGGCTATGGGTATTTCGCGATGTCACCAACGAACGGATGGCAGATCGGTCTAAATCCGAGTTTATTTCGATGGTTTCCCACGAATTACGAACTCCTTTGACTTCGCTCACAGGGTTTATCGAGCTGGTTCTGGACGGCGCTGGCGGCGAAGTGAACCAGACTATGGATCGGTTGCTCAACAAGGCTCATGCAAACGGAATCCGGTTGAGTCGCCTGGTGGCAGACATCCTGGATATCTCAAGGCTCGAATCTGGAAACCTGACGCTCGAAATGAGCGAAGTCTCAGTTCAGGGCCTGCTGGCCGAACTCAAAGATTCGATGCTTTCACAGTTCGAAGAAAAGAATCTGCAAATCAATTGCAAATTTCCCGACAAACTAAGGGCAGTATGGGCCGACCGTGAACGCTGTGCGCAGGTATTTTCCAACTTGCTCACGAACGCTCTCCGTTATACAGCAGAAGGCGGGAAAATCTACGTTTCCGCGAGGCAGGTGAACGATCAGATCGAGGTCTGCGTTCGAGATACGGGTGAAGGAATTCGACCCGAAAACCAGGCGAGGGTATTCGATAAATTCGTGAGACTTGCCAGAGACGGCAAGCGTCCGCCGGGAAGTACCGGCCTTGGCCTGGCGATTACGAAGACTCTCGTCGAACTTCAGGGCGGTTCCATCCGGCTCGAAAGCGAGTTTGGCAAGGGTTCGGCCTTCACAATATCGTTGCCGGTAGCCGAACGCCCCGACTAGCTTTACCGCGCCTGGGCTGGTGCAATACGGGCAACGTTGAAGACCGCCGGTCATCTTTCTCGCTGTGAAGGGACGACAGTCCGTCCGTTAATGCAGCGCGCGCGGTCGCCAGTGTTACCACCAGAATGGCTATCCCGCTCCGGGCATCGTATCCAGAAGTTACTGCTGCCCCTGGGATCAGAATTTCAAGATGCCCTGAATCAAGCTGGATTTTTCCAACAAAGTGTGGACAGGTAAGACGCAATGTTGGTGGGCAGGGCACTGACCAAAGCGAAACCCAATTTACGACCGAATTGGGGGAACTGACGGGGGAGTTGGATCTTTACGAATCCGATCTTCGAACTCGTGCCACATGAATCATTAGCATTGGCAGGGGCAGCGACTGGTCTCAGCCACTACAAATCACCGCGAAGAAAACGTTGCTAGCGGCCTCAGGCAGCCGAGGCCCGTTTGCTGTTCCCCAGCGGCCGTACGTATCGGTAGCCAAACTCTCGGACCGTTTCGATCAACGTCGGGTGTTTCGGGTCTTCCTCGATCTTACCCCTGATGTACGAGATATACAGCCTTACGCTATCGGTCGAGGTTCCGGTCGAATTAGGCCCCCACGCCAGATCGAGCAACTGCGTGTGACTCAAAACCTGGCCCGGATGCCGCAACAGTGCAGTAAGTAAACGGTATTCCAGCGGCGAGAGAGAAATTTCGTTGCCACGTACCGTAACCAGGTGCGCCCGGTGATCGATAGTCAGCACCGGGTCGGCATAAATCTGCTCGTCCCGCTGTACAGGTGGCATCGACGCCCTGCGCAGATTCGCCTCAATCCTTGCGATCAATTCGTTTTTGGAAAACGGCTTGACGATGTAATCATCCGCACCCACATGCAGACCCTGGACTCGGTGAGCTTCAGAACCGTAGGCCGTCAGGAAGATAATCGGCACATCCGACATCTGCCGAATTCGTTCACACAGCTCAAACCCGTCCATGCCGGGCATCTCAAGATCGAGAAGTGCAAGGTCCGGTCGTTCTGTAAAGAAGCACTTCAGCGCCTCTTCGCCGCTTTCGGCAGTGATCGTTTCGTACCCGGCCATTTCAAGGCGGATCTGCACGAGTTCGAGGATATCGGGCTCATCATCCACAACAAGAATTTTTGGGGGCATAAAAGTCGACCGAATCTCGCTCGTTGCACGGTGTCGGGAGGCTACGTGAAACCTTCGCTATATTTAGATTAGTTTTCTATCGGTAATCGAACGTTCGTGTGAACCCTACGTTCGTGTGTGTGTTCGCCTAAGACCGCATGTTAGGAGATCGGCACTATTGCGTTCACTGGGAAATTCGTAGGGGCAAACCCGACACGACCCAGTGTCGTAACGTACATCGGTATCTGTAAACAGTTGGCAGCCCCGGCCTACCAATACAATTCCACCAGAACCCTTCGCATATTCAGTACCGGAGATTATCCTGAACGGCATCGCACAAGCCACATATCCAACGTCTTTGATCAGGTTTCAGCAACCGAGCCATTTGCACCATTCACGAAAAAAACTGGTGGCTGCGTTGGCTGTAATTGCCATGATGGTACTTGTTGGTTGCGCTCCTTCAACGCCCCCAGTGGCCGAGTTCAGTGCAACGACTGATTCTGGCAATGCGCCCCTGAATACTTCGTTCGTTCTTGGCGAAACGGTTGATGGCGATAGTTTTAGCTGGGATTTTGGCGACGGCAGCGGCAGTGATGAACCTGAGCCAGACCATACGTTTCAAGATGCGGGTACGTTTGTCGTCCGACTGATCGTAAAAAAAGGGGAACTCGTTTCTACCGCAGAAACCACAATTTCAGTCGAGCCCGGTGAGGCGGGCTGGATTGTGATAGAAGGCGGGACAGAGCCGATTCCTTCGCTCGGCATCACCCAGTTCAGTGCCAGTGCTTTCGACATACTCGGAAACCCCGTAGTTGCCCCGGCCTTCACCTGGAAAGTCGATCCCGCCGCTGGCGAAATCGATGAAGAAGGACTGTTCACCGCCGGAGCAGACCTCGGGAATTTCGCAGATGCCATAACTGTCGAATTCGAGCGGCTGGGTGTGACAGCCAGTCAGAGTGTACGGGCCACGATTATCGAAGGCCCGTTGCACGCGATTTCGGTCGAACCGAACGAGCTCGACCTCGGTGTAGGTAGAAGTTCGCAGATTAACGTGCGAGCGGTAGACGAGGCCGGGCATTTGCTTGATTCGGCACTCGTACTTTTCACGGCGTTGCGACAGGGCGACTCGGTCGATTCATCCGGACTATTCAAGGCCGGTACCGCTGCTGCTGATGAAGATTCGGAACTGGTTTTGGTCGAGGTAGAACTGGACGGCCAGATTATTGAAGCAACGATAACTGGAGTTGTACGCCCCGGAATTCTCGACCAACTACGGGCATCTTCTTTCCCCGCAAGCATGGAGGTCGGTGAATCGGTTCAGGTGGAGATTACGGCCACGGACCGGTTCGGCAACCTGCTTGATACCGACGAAATCCTGTGGTCGGTCACCGATCCCGGTACAGGCTCAGTGACTGATTCCGGGCGATTCACGGCTGGCACCGTTGCCGGAACGTATATCGAAGAAGGGCTTACTGTCCGGGGAATTCTCGACCGGGTCGAAACGGTAACCATTGTTCCGGTAACAATCGTCGCCGGTCCAGCTGCATCAATCGCCATTGTTCCAGATGGTGACTCTGTCCCGATTGGAGCCGGGTCGCCGTTCAGGGTTCTTGCCCGCGACGTCCACGGCAATCTGATCGAGTTAGATCTGGAAGATTTCGAGTACGCATATTCGACCGCCGGGCGCGGCAACGAAATCGCCGTGTTTATCGCGGGTTACGAGATTGGCGATTTCGAAAACGCAATCACCGTGAAGCTGCCGGTTGGCGTTGCCGGGAATACGGATGAGCTTGTGGTTCAGTCCGATATCAACATCAGGCAGCGTTCATCGAACATCGTCGCGGTCGAAATCATCGATCAGTCCGGCGGAATAATCATGTTTATCGATCTCGAAACTGCGCAATTTGGGCCTGCCGACCTCGGGTTTATAGACAATGGGGCGGTCGAACTGGCACCATCCTGGTGGCCTGATGGCTCCCGACTGGTGTACGTTTCCAGCCTTACCAGTGACCTGCAGATATACACGCTGGACCTCGCTTCGAGGGAGATAGTCCAGCTCACGAATATCGAAAGCGGTGTGTCGATGCCGGACATATCGCCCGATGGAAAATCGATAGCGTTCGTACACCTGAACGGCGAGGAATGGCAGTTGTACGTCGCTCCGATACCTGACGACGTGGCGACAGACCCGATCACGCTGGCCGATGCGACACGGGTCAGCGTTGATGATGCGGCGCAGCACATCCTGCCTTACTGGTCACCCGACGGTTCGCAGTTGCTCGCTTCGGTGAACACTCCCGATGGGCGCGTTCGCATGGTGCTGTTTGATCCGGGCCTCGACCGTGAAACAGCAGGTGAGCCAGAAACGATTGGTCCGTTTGGCACTGTCGGTTTCGGTTGGTCTGCGGACGGTACCGAGGTTCAGTTTGGCCGGGCGACCAGTGGCGGTGCGTTGAACGTTGGGACGCTTGATCTGGAGACCGCGAAACCAACTTTCATCGAATCTTCACTGGATTTTCTGGTCGCCGTCTGGTCCCCCGACGATTCCGAACTGATGGCGATCGACTCGCTTCTTGGCGCAGCATGGTTTATGGATTCCGATAGCACGGGGCTGAGACGCGTCGTCGATTCAGAGCAGTTTCCAACTCGCATGTCGTGGCGGCCAAAAGAGTACGGAGATCCGGCGCCCACGCCGGGGCAGGATTCAGACGGCACGCGAATAATGCTGCAGACGGGCGATGAACCTGCACCACCGGTAGGCGCGCTAAACACCGGGTTGAGCTATACGGCGGTGATAACGACAGAACTGGGCGACATAAGAATTGACCTGTTCGACGACCTGGCCCCGTTAACAGTCGAAAACTTCATTAGCCTGTCACGCATCGGTTTTTTCGATGGGTTGGAGTTCCATCGCGTAGTGCCGGGCTTTATTTCTCAGGCTGGTAAACCACTGGATAGCGATTCCGAAGGCCCCGGATATACCTTCAACGATGAATTCAGCAGGGAGTTATCGCACGATTCGGCTGGGATTGTATCGATGGCAAATGCAGGTGCGAACACGAACGGCAGCCAGTTCTTCATAACCCATACTGCCGCTACCGGTCTCGATGCCTACGACGACGATATAAAGAAGAACTGTGCCGACGATTCAATTTCGTGCCATTCAGTATTCGGGATTGTTACCGAAAGGCTGGAGATAGTAACCGAGATGGCAGGACGCGACCCTGCTACGTCGACTACCTCCGGCGTTAAGATACTGTCGATAGTGATCGTCGAGAGTTAGCCGATACAGGGATTCAGCGGGCTTAACCAGCCGAAGCACCAGTCGGCATCGATTTAACGAAAAGAAAAAGCACGGAGTCACGCTTGCCAGAGAAAACACAGTTCCGAAGCCAGTTAACGCACCTCGAATGTTCGCTAACGGGCGAACGGTTCGAGCACGATTTCCCGCACCGCCTGAACCCCGCAAACGGCAAGCCCCTGCTGGCCCGGTACGACCTTTCGAAAGCAGCCGAAACGCTTACACGTTCCTCACTGCCCGGCCGGGAGCCAAACATGTGGCGCTACCGCGAGGTAATGCCGGTTATCGACCCGGCGAACATCGTAACCCTCGGTGAAGGCTTCACACCACTGATGCAAGCCGCGCGTCTTGGCAAGCGATTGGCAATGAAGTCGCTGCTCATCAAAGATGAAGGTGTAAACCCGACCGGCTCATTCAAGGCCCGCGGACTGTCTGCTGCTGTCTCGAAGGCGCTGGAACTGGGGCAGACAAAACTCACAATGCCGTCGGCGGGCAACGCGGCCGGTGCGATGGCAGCCTATGCAGCGAAGGCAGGAATGGAAGCCCATGTATTCATGCCCCGCGACGCTCCGATGGCCAACCAGATCGAGTGCGTTGCCTATGGTGCAGAACTAAACCTTGTTGATGGCTTTATCACCGATGCCGGGCGAATCTCCGGAGAGGCGGCCGAAAAGCATGGCTATTTTGAAGTATCGACTCTAAAGGAGCCATACCGGGTAGAGGGCAAGAAAACGATGGGTTACGAGATCGTCGAGCAGCTCGGCTTTGAAGTGCCAGATGTCGTTATTTATCCGACCGGAGGCGGAACCGGGATCGTAGGGATTTGGAAAGCACTCGACGAAATGGAACAGCTTGGTTGGATAGGTTCGGAACGTCCAAGAATGGTCTGCGTTCAGGCAGAAGGTTGTGCGCCACTCGTAAACGCCTATAAAAAAGGCAAGGAATTTGCGGAGCCGGTTACGAACCCCAAAACGCTGGCGGCGGGAATGCGGGTTCCAGCGGCAGTTGGCGATTTCCTTGTGATACGCGCAGTGCGCGAGAGCGGTGGTACGGCACTTACAGTGACCGACGACGAGATGGTCGGTGCGGTGAGGGACATGGCGAGGTTCGAAGGCATCTTCCCCGCACCAGAGGGTGGCGCGACTCTCGCAGCGCTGGAAAAGCTACTGGACTCTGGTGACGTAAGCCGCGACGATCGAGTTGTGCTGTTAAATACCGGGTCCGCTCTGAAATATCTGGATGTACTTGGCCCGACCCTGGGGATTTAGGATCTGGGCCATGATCTAACGTCTACAGCTAAACCTTTGGTGCATCCCACGTCGTGACGTGACTGAGCGTCCCATCGGGGAAGGCAGCAGTATATTCGTCGGCCAGCATTCCAAGAATCACCGAGTTATGGCGCGCTCCATGATGCGGCCTGCTCTGCCTTAACGTGCCCTCGTGTTGGAACCCAATATGTTCGAACATTGCACGGGCCGAGGTGTTGTACTCGGGAATATCGACCCAGGCACGGTGTAGCCCAAGATGTTCGAATATGTGTTCGATCATCGCAATGACCGACGAAGTGCCATACCCGTGATGCCATAGCGATTTCTGACCGATCAAGACCGATATCTGGGCATCGCCAAGGGCTTCGTCGATCGATAGCTGACCCTCACCGATATGCTCGCCTGAAAGCGTATATATCGAAAAAATATCGCGGTGCGGTTCGTGATGGGGGTCGTGAAACACCTCGTCCCACGCAGCCTCGGACGCATCGATCATTTCCTTCGGCTCATAGCCGAGATGCGCAGCGTCGCCGTAGGTGTACCGACCGAACCACGCGTCTGCAACATCGGAATCATCCAGCCATGCTGCAAGTCGTTTAACGTCGTCCCGGGTGACCGGTCGTAGCTCAACTAACGAGGGCACATTGTCCTCCTCAATATCGGTATCATCACCGATATTCACAGTCTCAGGGGCCAGGCGGTCATCACTGAACACGCACCGGTTCAGGCACTGGCGAACGAGTAACCATCGCGGCCGGTGCCGGAGTATACCCGACATGGCCTGGAAGCAATTATAGGTATTCGTCGAAGGATGCCGAATCCTGTCCGTCAGTCCACACCCCTCGGTACAAATTTTCTCGCGTGATACGATTCGGCTCCTGCGGCGGGAGTTGTCATCCGCAGTAGAAGATGGCACGTTACGCACCTTCGGTCTTCAGAAACAAGTAGTTGGGAGATAAACCAATGTCAGATCACTGGAAAATGGAAGCCGAGATCGAGTATTGCGTACCCTGCGGCTATGCCAACCTGGCAGCGAACATGGTGAGCGAACTGTTTCAGGCCGCTGGCCCTGCGCTGGCGATTTCACTGAAACCCGGACACAGCGGTGCGTTCAAGGTCACCGTCGATGGCCGCGTGTTGTGGGACAAGAAGGCCGAGGGCCGATCTCCACACATCATGGAAGTCAAGAAAATAAAGGCAACGGTCGCAAATCTGATCGAATCCGGTGCTGTAATACAGAGCAGCTAGATTGCCTGATCTAATACCTACACAGACCTGATTGCTCTGTTATGGAGGTCTCTATGTCCGATGTGCCAGCGAAAGTTCACGCTGAAATCGAATACTGCGTGCCGTGAGGCTACCACTCTGTGGCTTTCTGGATGGGAAGCGAACTGTATGTGGCGGGTGGATCGCATGTGGCGGTGACGCTTACGCCTGGCAAGGGCGGAGTGTTCAAGGTCACTTTGAACGGCGAAATTGTGTGGGACAAAGCCGAGCAGGGTAGGTATCCAGCCCTGCCCGATGCGAAAGAGCTAAAGATGAAAGTGGCAGAAATGATCGACGCGGCTACGGGTTAGAGCCACTAACCCCAGTCCGGCCATAGCCCACTGACAAAACCCGGCAGGACGTACTGGCTGGCAGGCTGAAAAGCACTCGGATCGCAGATGACCGGGTGGTTTTTCGTTATTGGCGGCGACTAATCTGTTGTCGTTACATAGCACGTTTCATACTTGAATTCGCACTAAATCACCGTATAAAAGATCTGATATATCGATAAACCAGAGGAGAACCCGTTTGAAAGCAGCCGTACTGTTCGAGTCGAAGAAGCCCATGCCCATCGTGGAGCTTGACCAATCCGAACCAAAAATGGGCGAAGTGCGAGTCAAGATGTCGGCTGCAGGTATCTGCGCCTCCGACCACCATGTGATGACGGGCCTTAACCCGACTCCGACGCCCATAGTCCTGGGTCATGAAGGCGCGGGGGTAGTCGATGCTGTTGGCCCTGGTGTAACTTCCGTAAAAGTTGGTGATCGCTGCGTACTGTCGTTCGTCCCGAACTGCGGCCACTGTCGATCGTGTCGTAGCGGTCTTTCGAACCTGTGCGATACCAACCGAGAAACTGGAACCCTCCAGTACGACGGCACATTTCGTCTCCATACTGGCGATGGCATCGAAGTACACCAGTACGCCAAACTTGGCGTATTTGCTGAATCGATAGTCGTTCCTCAACAGGCCTGCTACCCGATGCCGGATGATGTGCCAATGGAAGTAGCTGCGCTGATCGGTTGTTCGGTAACGACCGGAATTGGCGGGGTGATAAACCAGCCGAACATGCGGGCGGGAATGACTGTCGCGGTAATAGGGGCCGGGGGCGTGGGACTGAATGCCGTGCAGGGCGCAAGACTGATGAATGCATCAAAGGTGATTGTCGTTGACATATTCGATCACAAACTGGAATTTGCCTACAAATTCGGTGCGACACACGTAATAAACTCGAAAGAACAGGATCCGGTTGCGGCAATTCAGGAAATGACTGAAGGCGGCGTCGATTTCGCCTTCGACACGTTCGGTCACAAGATCACTACCGAGCAGGCATACCGGGCCACACGCAAGGGCGGCACAACAGTTGTGATCGGTCTTGCTCCAGAAGGAATGGGCGCTGAAATTCCGCTTGTCGAGCTGGTTCGCAACCAGAAGACTCTTGTCGGCAGTTACTACGGCTCGGCCAGTCCGCACGAGACGTTCGGCAAGCTGCTCGACTTTTACCTGCAGGGCCGGATAGACGTAGCGGGTATGGTGACCCGCCGTTACAAGCTGGCAGACATCAACGAGGCATACGATGCGCTGGCAAGAGGCGAAGACGGCAGAGGAGTGATCATCTTT
>CAYLWG010000022.1:17401-20860 GCA_964387235.1 uncultured Dehalococcoidales bacterium | reverse complement strand
TGATGGCGCATGTCTATCGGTGTGTTCTCGATGGCCGAAAGTTTCAGGCCGAATTCGTTGACACGGTTTTTCATAGCGACGATATCGACGAATTCCCACCTGCCGTTTTTCACCGGAATGGGAGGTGTGTTCAGCACTACATCTTGGATGCCCAGCTGGGCCATAAACCGGAGAGCTTCGGTGTTGGAGGAGCTATTCAGCCCCATGCCGATTCTCATGATGACGCTCCGTTCGCCGGGTTAACGGTACTCGCTCCAACCGGCCCTCCGTACACGACTTCTTTTTTTACTGCCTCCATAACCCCGGCCATGTAGCCCTGTGCGAACAGCCGCGAGCGGTAGCCGCCCAGATTGCCGGGGAAGTTGGTGTCGTCGACCATGAGTGGGCAATGGTCGTCGATGAAGTTTCCGGTGAATCCGGCGTCGCGGTACGTGCGCGCCGTTTTTTTCATATCGACATAACCGGTGTTGATGAATTCTTCGTTGAATTCGGGTGCTTTGCCGCTTACGTTGCGGAAGTGGACGTACAGCACTTTGTTACGGCTGGCGAAGTACTCGATCATTTCGTAAATATCTTCGCCCGGCATTTCACTGAACGTGCCCTGGCAGAACTCGATGGCGTTGTAGTCGGAATCGACGATGTTGATCAGTCGCTTGAACGCATCGAAGTTGCGCAGTATGCACGGAACGCCGCCACGCTGCGGTACCGGTGGGTCGTCGGGGTGTATACCGCACAGCATCCCGACTTCTTCGGCTACCGGGGTTACCGCTTTAATCCAGTATTCGAGTGCGTCCCACATCGAATCTTCGTCCATGTCTTTGCCGAATGTTGAGGGACGTCGCTCGTTCTCCCAGTCGTACTGATATCCCGTGCCCATCGCGCCGCCACGAATTATCGTTGGTTGCGCCCTGCCCCAACTGTTCGGCATCCAGTTGTAGCCGTAGATCGGAATGCCTGCCCGGCCCATGTCGCGGATCTGGATCAGTAGATCGTCGATCAGTTCGTCCCGTTTTGGCCCACCGAATACCACGTCGTGATAGTAGAGCTGGGGAGAGAAGCCGCCTTCGATAGCCGCAAGTTTCAGGCCGAACGATTCGATGCGCATTCTGAGCGCAACGTATTCCTGGTACTTCATGTGTGCGGTGCCGGGGCCGCCGTATACCAGGATGTTCTTGATGCCGTACTGTGCGGCCGTTTGCAGCACTTCGTCTCCGGCTGGATTAAAGATGGCGACCATTGGTTCCATTTTTTGTATTTCCGATCTTTCGGCTAGTGTGAATCGATGATGCGCCAGCAGTCGGTAATTCCGTTCCCACCCGCAAGGTGAAAATGTAGCACTTTGTTGGCTGGTCGGCAGTTGTTTCGGTTCATTTAAGCGAATGTGCCTGAAATGCCTGGGATTATCTGAAAGTACGTTGGCAGGTGACGAGGAAGTCTTTATCCCCCGAGGAGCCAGAGAAAGAAGTTAGGCATGTACTGAGCTTGTCGAAGTGTTGAAGGGGATGTTTTCGACCGCGGTGTAAGTGCTTTCGGACGGTATTTCCTGTAGAGCAGCTTTCCCCTCACCCCCGCCCTCTCGGGACATGAGACGCGCGAAGGGAGATTGGCAGCACGCCTTCGAGCGGAAACATCGCTGCCATCGACCGCGATCGTCGCATGCAATCGGTCGGGAAGTTCGATCAGCGTCCGTTGTGGCCATTCACCATCCTCGAACTTCATTGTGTCGTAGGTCCAATCGGGCGGGGCCAATGCCTACAATTTTGCTAGTTCATCAACAGAGATGGCCCCGGAAATCTGAACAGGGGGCATAAGTGGAATGCTATTTAGACAACCGGAACCACCTCCATAGTCGGCCGGATTACGTACTCGCCAGATTTCCATAACACGGCGGCAAGGGCATTTCCAAACATCGTTTTACCAGCATCATCTAGACCGTCGATTCCAATCAGCAGCGGATGGGAACGAAACATCTGCTCGATACTCTTGCAAATCATGGCTAAGACTGGCCGGTATTCGCGACTGCCTTGGGACTTAAATTGGTTCATCTAACCCCTTCGCCCATAAAGGTGATTGTGCCGCTGGAATCTACTAGAAACCTCCTTAGGCAACATGCACTAAACTCTTCTGGTTCCTAGAGATTCAATAAATCTCAGCAAATAACCATCGGGATCCATTACCCAAAGTTGTCTCTCGCCGTGGAGAATATTGTCCTGCCTGTGCCACTGATCTCTTACAGGAATTCGAAGATCATGATTGATCGATTTTAGTGATGCTTCGATATTGCTGAGATTGGATGTCTGGATCGAAATATTAACTCCTCGACCCCGCGGGTACTCCAATTCGGCGGTACGTGAATGTGGGCTGGAGTTATCTTGTAGCAGCATTATCTGAGCACGTTCAAGACTGATGAGTGCGAAGTTCTCCTCTGGCCGTTCGTACTCGATCTGGAATCCTATGATTTTGCAATAGAAACTCGTCGAACGTGAAATGTCTGTCACTAAAAATTCTGGATAAAGTCGCTGGAATTCCATATTTATTCCACTTCGATGGCTAGTTTGGAATCAGATACAGAGGAAAACAGGTGACGATGTTCTATCGTTTTATCGCCATACGGGTTGACTGCGACGATCGCGAATATTTGATGGATACCAAGGCTGTTTGCAGAACTTCGTCTCCGGCTGGATTAAAGATGGCGACCATTGGTTCCATTTTCTGTATTTCCTATCTTTCGGATGCTGTGAATCGGTGATGCGCCAGCAGTCGGTCACTCCGTTTCTACCCGCAAGGTGAAAATGTAGCACTTTGGCCGCTCTGTTGGCGGTTGTTTCGGTTCATTCAGGTGAATGTGCCTGAAATGCCAGGGATTATCTGAAAGTAGGCTGGCAGGTGACGAGGAAATCCTTTTCCCGGGGAGCCAGAGAAAGAAGTTAGGCATGTACTGAGCTTGTCGAAGTGTTGAAAGGGATGTTTTCGGCCGCGGTGTAAGTGCTTTCGGACGGTATTTCCTGCGGAGCAGCTTTCCCCTCACCCCCGCCCTCTCCCGGAGGAGAGGGGGTTATGAGGTAGTTTCTTTCTGCTGGGAGTGGGGGGTGTACTTGTGAGCACCGGTGGGGGCTTTTGAGAAAATATCGTTCGAGAGCATTTTCACCGCGGTTGAAAGTTTTCCCCTCACCCCAGCGTTCATCTTTGGCTCCCAAAGGAGAGGGGGTTACGAGGTAGTTTCTAAGTAGGAGAGCGAACTGGGAGTTTCTTAAATGAGATACCGGGTGATTGGTTGTCACCCGGTATCTGGTAATTCGCGATCGAAACCTGATTCAGCCGCCCGGTCAGTGGTCGGGATTCGCAGTTATCACGGCGAACGAAGCACCCTGCGGGTCTTTCATAATTGCGAATCGTCCGGGGGGAATGTCCATTGGCGGGACTATCACGGAGCCGCCGGTAGAAGTCGCTTTTTTAAAT
>CAYLWG010000022.1:0-17391 GCA_964387235.1 uncultured Dehalococcoidales bacterium | reverse complement strand
GGCTAGAAACGTTTATTACGATCTGAACGAACTCGCAATCATCCACGGCGAAGTAAACCAACCAGGGCGTTGGCAGTTCGGGCATCTGTTCGCTGCGCTGCACGACGCCCGCAACAGGGGTTCCACCGACCATCATCATGCTGTAATCGCCCATGCTGGGGTCTGATTTAAATGTGACCCCCAGAATTTCTTCTAAGAACGTCTTCGATTTTGCGGCATCGGAAGACATGAGTTCATTCCAGGAAACGGCCCCATGTTCCCCGACAAGGCTCCGTTGACTGTCATCACTTACCTGCCACAACGAAATTACGGCTCCGGTCGGGTCGGCTATTACCGAAATTCGCCCCACACCCGGTGCGTCAAACGGTTCCATCAGTGCGGTGCCACCAACCGACGCGACTTTCGCCGTCGCCGCGTCAACATCATCAACAACGAAGTACGCAGTCCACGATGGCGGTGCCCCGCTGTCTTTTTGGGCTGCAGGCTGTTCGTGAATACCGGCAGTGCTTATTCCTCGAACGCTTTGCACCGAATAAATGCCATCTCCCGCCGGCATGTGTTCGGATTTCCATCCAAGTATTCCGGCGTAAAAGGAATCTGCACCTGCGACATCGGTTGTCGCCAGTTCGATCCATGATGGCGTTCCGTGAATATATTCCGCTCGTTCTGGCATCTGTTCACCTCCTATGCGAATTCGCCCCTACTCCACCAGTTCCGCAGTTTCCGAATCAATATTTCACGTTATGCTCGGATTCAGCGAATCGTCATATTACAGAGTTTGCAACCGAAACGAAAAATCGGTGTCACTCCTCACCGGTAGTCCGATTCGACTGCTATCGTATGTGACTTCGTTTGAGACAAATTTCCGGCACGCAGCAACAGAATCCATGAAGCCAAATAAAGCACTGCTATTTTTGTTCGTAGTGATGATCGCCGGACTCGCGGCGGCCTGCGGTTCGGGTTCCAATTCTGGTTCGCCATCGCTGGCGAAAATCAACCCTTCGGAAACGATATTCACGCTGGACGATCTTCTTGCGATTGGATTCAAGAAGGGCAAGACTTTTGATGTCGAGGGGCTGACTGGTGCCACCGATGCCTACTGGGGTTTCTGGGGGGTTGACCCGTACGACCGAAAAGAGTTTGAAGCGCGGTTTTACCCGACGCATTCAGACGCGGTCGAGTTCGGCGTTTCGTTCGCCGATGAACGGACAGGAACCGATGCCGTCATCAAGTCGGGCGAGACAATGTGGGAAGAGGGTGCCAAGGAGGCCCGGGCGTGTACCCGGAGTGCGGGTGGCGATTCGTCAAACTGCCGCATTTCTAAATACGGCGACTATGTGATTTACGGCAACCTGGTGTTGATTTGCCAGGGCCGAGATTCGGCGACTGCCCTTGAGCAGTGTGGTCTTTTACTAAGCGAGTTTATTCCCGAATTGGCCGAACAGTTGGCTGGCTGAGAGCAAATTTCGACCCCGGCAAGAGCAGCGTGTGTTGGCTCAACTGGGTTCAGCGCAACCTGGGGTGGTTGGTGTTTGCTGCCGGGGTCGATGTGAGGGCCTAGCTTTCTAGAGCCGTTCGCCGCTGCCGGTCTACTGCACCTGGGGGTCGTCGAGGTAGTCCCATTCCGGCTTGAGATCCCAACGGACGGTATCGGCGGGTTTCGTGTTTTCTGCCCACGGAACCATGACCGCCAGATTGGCTGCCTGCTCTCGTATTTGTTCGCCGACCCGATCCGGGTCCCAATCATCTAGCACCATGCCGGTCAATCGCTTTGCCATCTCGACGTGTTCAGGGACGTCGATCAGGTCGTTCAGTTCGTCGGGGTCGTCTGCCAGGTTGAACAACTGTGAAGGCATGCCATGAAAATAGATCAGCTTCCAATCGTCCTCGCGAACCATGCGATTCTGCCAGATGATGTCGCCATCGGAGTGCATCGGGTCGCCCGGCTCCGTGCAATATTCGGAAAAAGCGATGTCGTGCCAGTCGCCCGTTGTTGGATCGCTAATCAGTGGCAACAGAGACCGACCGACTGACGACGGCAGCGCAGGGGCATTTGCCGCATCAAGCATCGTGGCGTTGAGGTCGAGCTGGCTGGTCACCCGGTCGATGCGTTGGCCCTGCGGTAACCGGGCGGGCCAGGAAATAATTGCGGGCACTTTTACCGCGTCCTCATAGAAAGTTTGCTTCCACCACAGTCCTTTTTCACCGATTTGTTCGCCATGATCGGCCGTGTAAATAATCAGTGTGTTATCAAGAAGATCGTGTTTTTCTAGTGAGTCTAAAATTTCGCCCAGCAACACGTCGAGACGGGTTACCAGGGCGTAGTAGGCCGTGCGACACCGATCGATTTCTGCGTCGGTAACATCCTCAATTTTCGCCTTTGATTTCCACCATTTCAGATAAGGGTGAGTTTCGTCTTCAAACGCTCTTGGATTTTTTGGCGGTGGGACTTTGCCGCGATACTCGGCGTAGTCGTCTTTCGTTGCTACGAACGGCTGATGGGGCAACATGAAGCCGACCGACAGGCAGAATGGTTCGTCAGTTACCCCTGAGTTAACGTGTTCGTCTAGAAATTCGATGGTGCGGGCTGCAACTTGCTCGTCGTGCACCTGGTAGGCGTTCAGGCCGTGGCCCGAAAGTTCGAGGCTCACCCGGTGGGGGCCCTGTGTTCCCTTGAGGCCACCATGATCGACCTCGTCGGAACCGAGGTGGTTCGGACTGTGATCGCCAATGTGCCGTTCGGTAAAACCGTGAAGTTGGTCGGGGCCGTTAAAGTGCATTCGACCGATCTGGACTGGCCGGTATCCTGCCGCGCCAAGGGCGTGGGCGAAGGTTGGGATTCCTGAAGATAAAATCTGGGTGTTGGTCCAGACCCGGTTTTTGTAGGGGTGCTGGCCGGTGAGCATGGATGCCCGCGACGGAACGCAGATAGGCGAGGCGCAGTAGTTGTTGCCGAACACTACCCCACGTGCGGCCAGCTTATCGAGGTTCGGTGTTCGGATAACCGGGTCGCCCGAGCAGCCCATCACTGCGGGGTTGTGCTGGTCGGATTCGATAAAAAGGATATTTGGTCGACGGCTGGAGGAGTTTGAATTTGTTGCTGGCACGGGTAAATTTACTGCTCAAATTAGTGGTGTCGGCAGCAGTCTAACCGGACAATATTGACGACGAAATACCGCCAGCATGGAAGAATCGCCTGTAACAATTTTGTTGATCGTTTTCGCCTACCCGGTGCAATTTATAACTGCACCTGCTTTTCGGTCTTGATTTACTCTTGAAAACGCGGTGTGGTGGGTGTCCAATTCGGGTCTTAGATAAAATCTGAAAGGTAGCCTGTTCGTATTGTCGGTCGAGTATTTATTCAGAAGAATCGTCTTATTTTTTGCGGTGGCTGTGATGGCAGCCACGGTAAGTTTTTTCTTCATCCCCGGAGCCTTGCGACCGGGTGGGGAAAGCGTTGGTCTTTCGAAGATATACACGGCCAGGTTCGGTGTGGAAAGGCCGTTATGGCGCCAGTACATCAGTTATCTCGGCGATGCTGCGCGCCTGGATTTTGGCAGGTCGAGGGCTACTCGAACTCCCGTGATTTCGATGCTCAGGGCGGCTGTCCCGTGGTCGGTTGCGCTTCTTGGGACCGCCACTTTTCTGAGCTTCGTGCTTGGAAGCCTGACCGGCGCTCTGCTGGGGTGGGGTAAAGCGCCGAGATGGCTGCGGGCGGTGTTCCCTGTATTCTTCACTTTTTCAGCTGTGCCGTTCTACCTGATGGGCATGATTCTTCTGTACGTTTTAGCGTTCAGAAGTTACTGGTTTCCGCTTTTTGGTGGGTACGGCGTGCAGAATATTCCGGAGTTTACTTTCTCTTTCTGGCTGGATGTTCTAAGGCACGCTATTCTGCCGGCGGCCTCGATAGTCCTGGCCCAGATCGGATTCTGGGCGCTGGGCATGAGATCGATGATGGTGACGACGCAGGGCGAGGATTTTATGCAGCAGGCCGAGGCTAAAGGGCTGGCCGGCAAACGTATTTTCTTTCGCTACGCGTTGCGTAACGCCCTGTTGCCACAGACCACCCAGCTTGCGGTGACGTTGGGGCATGTCATATCTGGGGCGATACTTGTCGAAATCGTGTTTTCCTACCCAGGTGTCGGTACGGTGCTGCTAAACGCCATTCGCCAGTTCGATTATTTCGTAATCCAGGGGGTGATTTTTCTGATTATTATCACCATTGCGCTGGCGATGCTGATAATCGACCTGGTTTACCCGTTACTCGATCCGCGGATTAATTACCGGAGAGATTAAGACTGGGATTTTCTGGCATGGCCGTGATTTTTTACCCTGACTTTCAGGGTGAGTCCGGTCGGGGCAGCGCGACTCTTAGCGAAAGGCCAGTGCGAAAGCGATTACGGTGTATCGCGGCCGGTGCGGTTCAGCAGGCTTGGAGCAGCTAAAGCGCTACTTTCTTAGCGGGCTTATGCGCCACGAACGTGTCGGCGACATCGGCACTCACCACAACCGGCTTGTCGTCGTACAGGAAGCACTTAACCGCACGGTTGGAATCGACTTTAAAAGTCTTTGGAGCTTCTTTCCAACAAACGTCCATTACGGCCGGGCAGCGGTCGGCGAACTTACAACCCTTAAGGTCGCGTGACTCGTCGACCGAGCGTATTTCACCTTCGTCTTCCCATTCACGAACTCCACGTAACTGCGGAATCGATTTCACCAGCAGCTGGGTGTAAGGGTGCTTGGGGTCTTTGATTACGAGATCGACATCTCCCGATTCGACGATCGTTCCTTTGTAGAGAATAACGATGTTCTGGCAGATCTGGTAAGCAGTGGTGAGGTCGTGGGTGACATACAGAATCGAAATTCCCATGTCGCGGTTGAGAGTGCGGAGGCTTTCGAGGATGGTGGCCCTGAGCGAGGCATCGACCATTGAGACCGGTTCATCGGCGAGGATAACTTTTGGCTTGAGCAGCAGCGCGCGGGCCACCATAATTCGCTGGCGCTGGCCTCCACTGAGCTGGTGTGGGTAACGCCCGATAGTTTCGTCCGGGCGCAGACCGACTGTTGCCAGTGCATCCTCGATCAGCAATTTCCCTTCAGCCTTCGATGACGCCAGTTTGAATTTGGATACCGCTACGTTGAGCAGGTGGTCGGCCTTGTAAAAGGGGTTGTAAACCGCAAACGGGTCCTGAAATATGGGCTGCACTTCGCGGCGAAACTGCTTGCGCTCTTTTCCGGACATTTTTTTGATGTCCTGTCCGTTGTAAATCACCTGCCCGGTGGTGGGGTTCATTACGCCCAGCAGAAGGTTTGCGAGGGTCGTCTTCCCGCTGCCGCTTTCGCCAGCGAGGGCGATCATCGTGGGGTTTTCTGCGGCAAGAGACAGTGTGACATCATCGACGGCCACTGTGTGACGACGGTTGAACAGGCCACCGCCGAACACTTTTGTGACGCCCTTGAGTTCCAGGAGCGCTGTCATGCTTCAACTCTTTCGTCCGGTCTTTCTTCCGGTTCGGCGTAAAGGTGACAGGCCACCGAGTTACCGTCGGTTGTGGGTAGGAATTTCGGCATAATTTTTGAACATACTGGCATAGCGGACGGACACCTGGGGTGAAATCCACAACCGGTCGGGAGTTCGATCAGGGCCGGTGGCATGCCGGGGATCCCGGTAAGTTTTTCGCGTTTTTCTTCAAGGTCCGGCACGCTTTCGATTAGCAGTTTGGAATACGGGTGCCGTGGATTCTTTATGACCTGCTCGACTGACCCGAGTTCCACCAGCTTTCCTGCGTACATAACCCCGATGCGGTCGGCGAACTGGCCCATCAGCCCCATTTCGTGGCCAACGATAATTACCGCTGCCCCCGTTTCGCGTTGAAGCCTGCCAAGAGTGATCATTACCTGTCGCTGCACGACTACATCGAGGGCGGTAGTGGGTTCGTCGGCGATTATCACTCTCGGGCTGAGTGCCGTTGCGGTGGCGATCAAAACTCGCTGTTTCATCCCACCACTTAGCTCATGCGGGAACATCCGAGCAACACCGGGTTCCAGACCCACACGAGCCAGCAGTTCGGTGACCAGCGCTCTAAATTCCTCTTTGGTTTTTTTTGTGCCGTGATCGATCAGCCCGTCTACGATCTGATCTCCGATTCTCATGACCGGGTTAAGTGCGTTCATCGCCGCCTGCGCAACAAGCGATATTTGTGCGAGCCGTATCATGCGCATTTCTTCTTCACTCAGGTCGAGGATACTTCGACCGTCGAGAAGAATATCGCCACCCACAATATGGCCCGGTGGCTTGTGGAGCCGCATTATCGCCAGTGCGAGCGTGGTCTTGCCAGACCCCGATTCGCCCACCAGTGCCAGTCTTTCGTTGGGCTGTAGTTCAAGGCTTACATCGTCGACGGCCTTGACCTGACCCGCCTCCGTTTCGTAGTAGACCCGGAGGTTTTTCACCTGCAGCACCGGGGTGCTTTTACCGTGGCTTTGATCCAGTTCCCGTGTCGATTGGTCTGTGGTTGTCATTACACCCGTTTTCTGAGCCGCGGGTTGGCCCATTCATCGAGCCCGCGGGTGACCAGGAACAGGCCCACGAACAGTGTGACGATGATGATGATCGGAGGTGCCCACCACCACCACCAGCCATTAAGCAGCGACGCGTAGAAGATGTTCCAGTAAATGGTCATTCCCAGCGTGTTTGCCTCGAACGGACCAAGGCCAAGCGCCTCGATACCAATGGAGGCGAGAATGGCACCTGCGACGGCAAGCACAAAGTTGGCAACGATGTACGGCATGAGGTTGGGAATCATCTCTTTGATGATGATCTCCATGTCGCCCATTCCCGTAAGCCGCGCGAGTTCAACATATTTCTGCTGCCGCATCACCAGGACCTGTGAACGGAGGACGCGGGTCGGCCCAAGCCACGCGAGCATCGCCACGATTAGGGCCATCATTTCCACTGTCATATCGCCCGGTATCGCTATCGCTATTGCTACCAGCACGATCAGGATCGGTATCGTTTGCAGTGTGTCGACGACGAACCTGATGGTGTTATCGACAAGGCCTCCGAAGTAGCCCGCTATGAACGCGAGCAGGGTGCCGATAACGATGCCGACTGTACCGGCGATTATCCCGATACGAAGAGTTTGAGGGGTGCCAATTACTAGCACCGTTATGATGTCTTTTCCCTGCCGGTCGGTTCCCAGCCAGTGTTCCGCAGAGGGCGACTGACTCGGCCTGAAGCTGAGTGGACGGGCATCCTGAACATCGGTGAAGACTGTTCCAAAGGCCCAGAGGAGAAACAGGGTGGAGAGGATGGCGAGCCCGCCCATCATCGCCGGGTTACGCCGGATGTAGCGGTAAATGGCCCACGCCCGTCCTTCACGGACTGGCGAGTTGGACTTGCTGGCGGGCTTTTGCCCCATTTCGGCTGTTGTTGGCGGTGTCGTCATCTACTCGGTCTTGTAATTGATGCGGGGGTCGAGGAGCGGGTAGATAAGGTCGATGATAAGCATCGCGAGTGCCACGGTAAGAATTATCGTGAAGATCACACCCTGAAGCACGAAGTAATCGAACCCCTGCACCGCTTTGAGCAGCAACGTGCCAACGCCCGGGTAGGAAAAGACTATCTCGACAAGGATTGCACCTGAGATTACGTGCCCCAGGGTTACTGCGAGCGCGGTCGTCTGCGGCAGGATGGCGTTTCGCATGGCGTACCGGAAGAAGATGCGCGAGCCGCGCAGACCTTTGGCTTCGGCCTGATGCATGTAGTCCTCGCCCTGCATCGTTACCATCATCGACCTCATACCCAGGGCCCAGAAGCCGATCTGGGTTAGGACTATCGACCCAGCAGGCAGCAGTGCGTGTTTCAAAATGTCCGCCCAGAAGCCGATTGTAAATTCCGGAATTCTAGAGGTGCTATAGCCGCCGAACAGTGGGAGCCAGTCGGTTTGAAACGCGAACAGATAAATAAGGACAACGCCCATCAGGTAGAACGGCACAGCCGAAAACGTGAAGAACACCGGGAATACCGCATGAAGCCATTTCGGTGCTTTGCCCCACGCGAGAAGAGCACCGCCAAGACTCCCAAGCACGAAACTCATGACCGTGGCAGTAGCAAGCAGACCGACCGTCCAGGGAATCGCTTCCTTGAGCATCGTTGTCACTTTGGTGGGGAAGAACGATATCGACTGGCCGAAGTCCAGGCGGGCTGTATCGCCAAGATAGCTGACGTACTGACGCCATAATGGCCGGTCGAGACCGAACTTTGTGTTATAGGTCTCTATCAATCCGTCGATCTCTTCGGACGAAACTCCTGCTCCCTGGATTTGAAGCTGGGCCAGTTTCTGCAGGATCGGGTCCTGGCCAGTAAGCCTCGGGAAAAAGAAATTGACTGTTGCAGCCACAAATGCCACGGCAAGGAAGAGGGCAAGTCTCCTCAAGACGTATTCGACTGTCAAGACAGAGTCACCAATTCGAACATGGCTAATTCAGGGTCGCTCTGTTTCTGGCCCTGATAAATCACGAATGAAAAATTATCAGGCCCGGTTGTGACCGATGTCGCAAAACGTCCCATAAATTTCATTTCGCCCATTCTGTATAGCGGAATCTTGTTGCAGAAAAAAACCGGCGACACCATAGTGTGTCGAATTACGTGAATTCGCTCTGCCCCGGTGACCGGAATTTCAAAAGGTGAGCAGCACCGCTGCGATGCGGTGTTGCTCCTATCAGGTTTGCTGAACCGTAGCTCCCCGGCTACTGCTTGAGTCGCCGGGGAGCTACGTTGAATTTGCTCAGCGATTACTTACTGGCGGTTGGTCGGTTCAAGGAACAACAGCGTGTATGCGTAGCCGGTGTGCGGCGCAATACCGTTCATGTAGGGATCGCCGACCAGGCTCGGCCAGTTGTCCCAGTAGAAGGTATTCGTTGCAAACCGGTTGAAGAACTCTACGAGAGGGATGTCGGGCAGGTCTTCCAGCCAGATCGCCATCGCAGCTGCTTCAAGCTCACGGACTTTGGTCAGGTCGGCCGTTTCGGCCAGTTCCTCGACAATGGCGTCATACGCCAAGTTCGAGTAGCCGTACAGGTTCGACCCGTTATCGGTCGTGTACAGGTTCAGGGTCTTGTAAAGGTCGCCTGTCTGTGAACCGTTGTGACCGAACAGGCCACAGGTGTAGGTTTCGCTGGCGAGCTGTGCATAAGCGTCGGGCGGCTCGGCGTACGAAGCGTCGATACCGTGCTGCCTCAGAGTTTCAGCCACAACCGGGCCAAGATCGGAGAACTGGGGGAAGCTGGCGATGTTGCACACGATGGTGTCGCCAGCCGAATCGGCCCAGAAGCCATCCTTGTTCTTCGTGTAGCCAGCGCCTGTCAGGCGTGCATCGCCGTCACTGGGGTCGTATTTACCCTGCTGGTATTTTGCTTCCAGGCTGGCAAGGTTGTCCTTGGCGGCCTGCAAACCCTTGAAGTCGGGGAAAGGCCAGTCGTTTATTTTGCCCTTGTTCGCATAGGCAAAATCGTTGATCAGGCCGCGGTCCAGGTAACGAGAAATCGCCCAGCGAACCTCGCTGTTACCCAGCTGTTTGTCCTTGTTGTTCACATGGAGCGCAGTGGGCCACCAGGAAACGAGGCCATACGAACCAGTCTCGTCACCAGTCCATGTGGTGGCGAATTCGTTCTGGTCGAGGATCGTCTGGATCACTTCGACCGCAAGGTCGTGCGTCTGATCGATTTCGTTCTTGATTAGCGCAGTCGCCTGGCTCTGGTCGTCACCGAGGTCGAGGATGGTGTATCGCTCTACCTGCGGCAAACTCTGGAACCCGGTCTTGCATGCCCACCATGAATCACAGCTGGCTACACGGTCGAGCATCCGCTTCTTGATGTCGGAGAAAGCGAGGCGCCACGGACCAGTGGTTACAGGGCCAGCACCATCGTTCCATGCTGTGTATTCGGCCCAGTTTTTGCCTTCCCAAATGTGCTTCGGGACGATGAAGGTCGACGAGTCACCTGCTGCGACAATAACCGTTTCATGAAAGCGGGGCGACGGGTTGTTGAAAACAATTTTCACAGTCAGGTCGTCAACAGCGAGTGCTTCCTTGACGAAGACCTGAAACTGACCACCCAGTCGTACTTCGCTACCGAGGTCTCGCAGGGTGTTGAGGGTGTAGACCACGTCTTCCGACGTGAACGCTACACCGTCGCTCCAGAAGATTCCTTCGCGTAGCTTGTAGGTGAGTTCAGTGGCATCGGTGTTGTATTCCCAGCTCTCGGCGAGCCACGGGTATTCGTTGCCGTCCAGGTTATCGCCATAGACCAGCGGCTCATAGAAGAATTGGATTCCCTGCTGGTGAGTGCCACCCAGGTTGTAGGGGCTCCACATCTCGGTCGGCGGAAGTCCGCTCTTCAATGCCGAGATGAGCGTGCGGTTTCGAGGCACGTCGCGGATGAAGGCACCCGCTACTTCTTTCTCGACGATCACTGTCTCGATCACTGTCTCGATGACAGTCTCGGTGATCGTCTCACCAGGAACTTCTACCTGTACTTCTTTTTCGACGATGACGGTCTGAATGACAGTTTCCGCCTCGCCGCCACATGCGATCACAGCGACCAGGGCGATGCCCAGCGCGGCCATTGCGATCAGCCTGAAATGTTTGAACACTTGTTATCTCCGAATCAGACGGCGCCAGCAAAATTATAGGGCCGGACCGTGGGCACGATTTATATCACATGGGGAGTCTGGTGTAACGAGGTGCAAACGTGATTTCACGCCTTATGACTCTAATACCCTCTGCCGCAGGCCGCACGCAGGCCGCAGAGAGCATGGGTACCAGTCAGTTATTTTTACGTTTTACTTGCGGATAAGCGGTTTACGGGATTCACCGCCTGCCTGAACTATCGCTAGCACCTGTGTGCCGCTTTAATCGACACGCCATTCTCATGTAACTTACCTGCCTCCGTCATTTCTCCCGGCTAGTCTTTTGTCCGTTTGACTTCACATAGTCAAAACACCACAGCGTTGAAAAGGTCACATGACAGGAGAGACGAATGTCAGCCACTGGTTCACTGGGTTCACTGGGACGAACATGGTTAGTTATAGCGTTAAGTACGGTCGCACTGTCCGTATTTTTTTTGGCCTCTGGCTGTACGTCATCGTCTGATCCCGATGCCACCGCTGTCCCAACTTCCACTGCGCGGCCGACTTCAACTACGGTCATATCTCCTGATACCAGCATCGCTTCGGATTCTGGCGGCTCTGGTGAAGCGGTGGCGTTCGACGCGGACCAGTTCCGGCCGTTCGTCGATATTGGGCCCGATTTAGGTGAATCGGCCGAAATTTTCAACCGCTACCCCGGTGTTGTGATTTTCGATTTCGACCGCGATGGCGACCTTGATTTTTACGTGACACAGGCCGAGATAAACGCGCCGCTCGAAGTAGCAGTAGGTGGGCCAAACCGGCTTTTCAGAAATGATGGCACCAGCGGGTACACCGAGGTTGCCGAAATGGCAGGAGTGGCTGCGGCGGATCACAACAGCACGGCTGTGGCCGCTTGCGACTTCAACAACGATGGCTATCAGGACCTGTACATCGGCGCGCAGGGCCGTATCGGCGACGGGCTCGACTATGGTTCAGTCGATGATGTTCCCGACCTGCGGACGGCGATACAGGACAGGATGTATCTGAATAACGGGGATTCGACCTTTACTGATATCACCGATTCTGCGTTCGGCACACGCGCCAACATACGGTCGACGGGTTCGATTGCCTGTGGGGATGTCGATGGGGATGGCTGGTTGGACCTTTACGTTGGCAACCGGGGTGATGTCGATTTCGTGCGGTTCGACACGCCTTCTCACGGTGGTCACTTCAACATCATGTATCGGAATAACGGCGATCTTACTTTCACCGATATCACTATCGAATCGGGCCTGCTTGGTCCGGAGATCGTGATGCGTGATGGCGATGGATTCCCTATCACGTTCCCTTCGCCGGACGGCGGACCGGAGATCGAAGGGTTCGATTCGTCGATTCTTGATGACAACGGAAACCCTGCGAGCGACCCGACCGGGCAGGCGTGGGCGACACTGTTTTTTGACCACGACGACGATGGCGATTTGGATCTGTGGGTGGCAGACGATGGCGACCGGCTGAAGGTTTATCGCAACGACACGGTTGACGGCAAGATATTGTTCCGCGACATTGCTCGCGAAATGAGCATCGACCAGTCGGGGGCATGGATGGGGTTCGCGGTGGGCGATTACGACGGGGATGCCGATCTGGATATCTTCATTACGAATCTTGGCTTCAACAGCCTGGTACGCGGCCGCCCGAGTTCTGCGGGAGGGGACTGCACATACGCCCATCAGTTCGATTGGGGCACCTGCTTGCACTATCTGTTGCGTAACGATGGCGTAAGGGACATCGAAGGCGTCGGGACGGTTGGAGTGTTTCCCGATGTCGCTGGTAGCACGCAGATCGAGCCGAGTGCGGCGCTGCCGCCGGAGATGCTGGTTCCTGCCAACATCGAATCGTTCTGGCAGATTCCAACGGGGCTTGCGGGTTACGATTTCGGGTTCGGGACGGTGTTCTTCGATATGGAGAATGATGGCGATCAGGACCTGTACTGGCTTGGTGCGATTATCGCTCGCGGCGAGGGGCCGGGAGGAATGCTGTTCCCCGGGTATGGGAGGATGTTGCAGAACGTTGGTGATAGCAAGTTCAGGGACATAACGGTTGAGGCCCGGTTGATCGATTCGCAGGGTGTCGATTATTCGATCACCGACCCGACTGATCCGGGTTTCGACCGCATTGCCCAGCGCATGGGGCCGGAGTTTCACGAAAACGGCAAGGGGCTTGCTAAGGGCGATCTTAACGGCGATGGTTTTGTCGATCTGATCGGCACGAATAGCAGCGGCCAGATATTTGTTGATCCGGGTGTGCCGGGTCCTACATCTGTTGTTGCCGGGCCGCTCATGGTGTGGATGAACGGCGGGGGTGACGGGGCGTGGTTGACTTTGCGGCTGAAGGGCAGAATGGCGGTGGATGGGACGGGTTCGAATGCCGATGCGATTGGTGCTTTTGTGACGCTAACGTCTGAAGGGGCTGATGGACTGCCGCTTGTGCAGGTTCAGACTGTTCTGGGGTCATCGACGTTCCTTTCGATGAATTCGCTTGACCTGACGTTTGGCATCGCGGGCGCAAATACGGTGGACAGGATCGAGATTCTGTGGCCGAGTGGTGTCACTCAGACGCTGACTGATGTGAAGGCGAACCAGGTGATTGATGTGACTGAGCCGGCGGGGTAAAGCGGCGGGGCGCTGTGTGGGGTGCTTCTGTGATGCGGAATCCAACACGGTTGAATCTCTGGAAACGTTGGTTGCTGAGGAATTACGGTTTGCTGCCGACGTCCCTCCGCTCCGAGCCTGTCTCATAAGAGTCGATCAGTGTGGTTAATTCCTTCTCCCTCGGGAGCCAGAGAAAGAAGTCAGGTTGAGGGGATGTTTTCGACAGCGATACAAGTGCTTTCGAACGGTATTTCCTGGTGAAAGTTTCCCCTCACCCCAACGTTCATCTTTGGCTCCCAAAGGAGAGGGAGTTATGAGACAGGCTCCTCCGGTTGGGAAGTCTGGGTTTGCTCGGTGTCTCAGCGCATCCGAGGGAGATCCTGAATCCCATTCGGCCACGCTCAGGTAAGGCACACTTAATTGAGTAATATGCCCAAGATGACAATTGGCAATGATTTACTCTGGATGCGCTCGGACTTACAGGTCGATGCCAGTGATTTACAGCACTCCTGCGCCCGTGAGGGCTGCCCGCAGACGCTCTGGCGTCGTGAATACGTGACCGACGTAGCCCAGTTGCTCGGCCGCGTTGACATTTTCCGGCAGGTCGTCGGTGAAAAACGCTTCGTGAGGTTCGACTCCCACAAGTTTCAGTGCGTGCAGATAAATCTCCGGCTCAGGCTTGATAAAGCCGACCTCCGAGGCGTTGATGACGTAGTCGAAAAGGCCGTCAAGGCCGAGTGTTTTCAGGTCCTGGTTCAGTCTGCTGGTCGCGTTGCTCATTAGCGCAACGGGCAGTTTCGACTTGCATTCACGAACGATTTCGAGGACTTCAGGAACCAGCTCGCCCGCTCGGCTCGACCAGGTTTCTAGCGCACCTTTCACATCTTTGTCCGGGAATCGAATTTTCAGGATTCTGCCAATATTTGACACCCATTCCTCGTGCGTTATTTCACCCCGTATCACCGGAACTACAGTTTCAGGTGCGAAAGCAGCGTCGCGGAACGCATCCAGTGAGATTCCATACGTGACCCCGACGTTCGCCTGGTCATAGTCCCAGTTTCGTAGCACGCCATCGAAGTCGAAAAGGACACATCGAATTGCCATCATCCGTCAAGCACCCGGATCATCCCTCGGATGAAGCCGACCTGTCCTAAATGTTGGGCTTCTTCAGCCAGCACGTGCCCCAGTATCCATGACCACGTTACCGACCTGTTGCCGCGGGTGAAACTCTTAGTCAGATCCTCATCAGAAAGTCCATCGATAACTTTGAAAGACGCGGTTCGCACAGCGTCGAAATAGTCGATCAACTCGGCCATTGGCACGGCGGGCATGGAGCGGACTTCGTCGGCTGACTGACCGTAGCCACTACCGTCGAAATTGATCCCGGTTTTTTCGGCCCAGTCCCCTGAATCCCACACGCTCTCGTCACCCGCGATAGTGCTGTTGATCCAACCGTCTTCGACTCTTGCTATGTGCCAGACAAGCCATGCGATGTGGTTTGAATCGAGAGTCGCCTGCCAGCGAAGTTCAAACTCGGTTAACCCTTCCAATTTGGTTTTGAGGTCGACCAAGTATTCGGTCATGCCGCTCTTCAGCGCGCCTTTGAATCCGCTCATTTGCCAGCCTCCGATTAGGTTTCGCCAGTGTGTTTTGTTCGGTAGGTCCGGTTTGCTTTCAGCAGTGGTTACGATGCCCACGGTAAGGAACTACCCCGAAACACATAATAGGCGAAGTGAAATTTTTTCTCCCTGGGGAGCCAAAGATGAACGCCGGGGTGAGGGGAATGTTTTCGACCGCGGTGTAAATGCTTTCGGACGGTAATTCCTACAGAACAGCTTTCCCCTCACCCCCGCCCTCTCCCAAAGGAGAGGGGGCTATGAAACAGCTTCCAAAGAGATGGGGGATAGTTACCAAGTCCCTGGCGGCACTCAGGCGCTTATTACCGGGTTGTGGAGTACGCCTATGTGTTCAATCTCCACTGTCACATCGCCGCCGGGGTTGATCGGCGGAGTCGTGCCCGATGTACCCGTCCACAGCATGTCGCCGGGGTCGAGTGTGACGTACTTGCTGATGTAGGAAATTGCCTGAGCCGTCGTGAAGATCATCTCTGACGAGTGGCACTTCTGCCCTTCAACACCGTTTACCAGTCCGCGAATCGCTACGTTTTGTGGGTCGATGCCGGTAACGATGAACGGGCCGGTCGGGCCGAACGTATCCGACGATTTCGCACGCCACCACTGGGTGTCGGCTTTTGCGCCCGACTGCCATTCGCGTGCGCTCACGTCGTTACCGCCGGTGTAACCGAAAACGTAATCAAGGGCATCATCTTCAGAGACGTTGCTGGCTGTCTTACCGATAATCGCTATCAGTTCTGATTCACAAACCACGAGGCCCGCTTCGGCGTGAAGCTTTATGGCATCGCCGGGACCGATGATGGCATTAGCGTTCTTGTAAAACGGCTGTGGGCGAGAAGGCCGGTCGGCACCAAGAAGGTGCGAACCGTAGTTCAGTGCCAGGCACAGCATTTTTCCGGGCCGGGGAATTGGGGCAAGAATTTTTATCTCGTTCAGGTCGTGTGTTGCGCCCGTCTCCGAGTAGTCCTGTCCAACGGGTGAATTGGAAATCTCTTTTACTGTCTCGCCATCGACAATGCCGTACGCGGCGTCGCCGCCATTAGAAAATCTCACAAACTTCATGATGTTGGCCCGTTTTCTGTTTTGGATATCGGATTTCGCCCATACTGCACCTTTGGAAAAAATTCTCGTTTTCATGCCAATAATGCGTCGAGCCAAAACATGTTACTCCCGTTGCAGTTGTATGCTCGGGCAGTTCCAGCCAGTAACACAACCGAGGACAAAATATGTTCGATCTCATCATCAGGAACGGAACCGTTATCGACGGCAGCGGTGCGCCGGGGTTTAAAGCCGATGTCGCCATCAAGGGTGATTCAATCGTGATGGTCGGCGATATCGCATCAGACGCCGAGGCGGTGCGGGAGATCGACGCTACCGGCAAGGTCGTTACGCCCGGGTTCATCGACCTCCACACACACTCCGACGCTTCGTTTCTGATCGACCCTTATGCCGATTCCAAGCTGACTCAGGGCGTGACTCTCGAACTGTTCGGTAATTGCGGAATGAGTTTTTGTGCCCCACTCATTGGAGGTGCAAGGGAAAAATTCGATGAGTGGATCGACCGGTCGGGGGATTCGCTGAATCCGACATGGACCGATTTCGATGGTTATCTGGCCGCACTGGAAAAAGCCGGATCGACGATCAATGTCGCCACGCAGATCGGCCACGGCACTGTGCGCGCCGCGGTGATGGACATGGAACCGCGCATGCCAACTCCCGAAGAGTTGGACAGGATGAAAGGCATTTTCGCTGATGCACTCGACGCGGGCGCACTGGGCATGTCAACGGGGCTGTGGTACGCGCCCGGTTCCTATTCACTGGCCGACGAGGTGATTGCCCTTACGCAGCCAGCTGCCGATCGCGGGAAGCTTTATTCGTCGCACATCCGATCGGAGGCCGACGATCTGAGCGGGCTGTTTCCTGCCCATGCCGAGGCGATAGAGATCGGTCGGCGCACGGGCGCTCGAATCCAGATATCGCATGTAAAAGCCGTTGGGCCGCAGTTCTGGGGACGTGGTCATGAGCTAATCGATGGCATGGAGAAGGCCCGCGCCGAGGGCATTGATGTTGCGGGCGATCAGTATCCATACGAATGGTCGTCAACCGGGTTTTCGGGCGCAATGTTTGCCCGCTGGGCACTGGTTGGGGGACGCCAAGCCACGCTGGACCGGCTGGCGGATTCTGATACTCGCGCCCGCATTCGCACCGATGTCACTTACTACATCGACAGGAATCATTCTGCCGCGGGTTGCATTGTTGCCAGCTTTCCGCCCGATCAATCGCTTGAAGGCAGGAGCCTGCAGGATATTGCCGACGAGATGGGTTGCGAGCCGGAAGAGGCGGCTCTCCGACTTTACGAGCAGTCGGAGGGTTCGTATGTGCTCCATTCGATGGAACTCAAGGATGTCGATTCGATCATCAAATGGCCCCTGATGGCCATAGCTTCCGATGGGTCGTCGCTGCGCGATGAGGGCCCGTT
>CAYLWG010000021.1:0-21073 GCA_964387235.1 uncultured Dehalococcoidales bacterium | reverse complement strand
GGGCAAGCCTGTTCGCGACCTGCTTTTCTGGAAAATGATGGCGGCGGCGATCCCCATGCCAGAAATCGGCGACTGGGCCCGGGGTTACGAGCGAGCTGGCGTGCAATCTCTGACCCCCGATGAAATCCGTCGCGGTCATACGAAATATGTTCAAAACCTCTTGAGCTGACCTATGCCCGGTATTCCTCTAGCACCCACAAAAACACAGTTTGAACAGATCGCAAAGGCCGTCGATTCGAACGCGGTTGTCGTTTCGACCCGAAAGCTGGTCGGCGGTATTGCGTGCCGGATGGACGTGCTTGAAATACGCCTGGCCAACGATACGACGCAGAAAGTAGTCACTCGCCTGTACTGGGAACCACGAAACCCCGAGAGCGTCCCACCGCCACGGTACGAATCGGCAATCCTCCGAACTCTGGCAGCAAGTGAAATACCTGCTCCGAGAGTGATCGTTTCAGAAGCTCAGGCGAGCGAGATATTTAGTCGTCCTGCCATCGTGATTTCATACATCGACGGTATCCCATATCTAACACCGACTGATCTCCCGAACTGGGCCGGTCAGTTCGCCCGCGCTATCGCTAAAGTTCACGCTGCCAGGGTTCCAGACGAACTCGAATTTATGCCAGCGACCCAGATCGACATAGCTACGAAATGGATGGAGCAGTTAGAACCCCCCGATCGGTTTATAAAACACGGGCTGTGGGTTGAGTTATGGGACGCAATGCGCCAGTTGTGGCCCGGTGTTGATACATCGGCACGCCAGCTTATTCACGCCGATTACTGGCCCGGCAACACGCTGTGGAAAGACGGGGATCTGCTGGCGATTATCGACTGGGAATGGCCTGCGCTGGGCGAGCCAACCAGCGACGTTGCGTACTTTTTCACTGATGCGGCGCTGGTCGGTATCGACATCGAAAAGGAATTCGTCGAGACCTACGAGCAGGCATCGGGCAGACCGTTGCGAAACCTGCTTTTCTGGAAGATGATGACCGCGGCAATGCACATGCCCGACCCCGGAAGAATCGCCCGGGGTTACATCGAACTGGGGCTTTCACGGGTAACGCCCGAAAGCATCAGAAACGCCCATTCAGAGTACGTTAGAAGGCTGTTGAGTTAACTCGGCGTCGAGCGAGCGGCGGCTGCCTGCGAAATCACAGCCCCGGTCAGCCATTCGGAAAAATAAAACCGACTGGTCGGGCTGGTCGGTCGGTCAGCCGTTCGGCTTGATGACCAACTTCACGCCCTTGCCTTCGCCAGAATCGACTATGGCCTGAGCAACGTCCTGCAACTCGTAGCGACGCGATATCACCCCTTCAAGGTTCAGCTTGCCGATCTCGGCCGGCGTGCGGGCGAAGACGTTGCCCCGCCCGAAAGCGCCCTTTAGAGTGATCTCGCGATAGTGCATGTCGTACAGGTCAACCGGCAGTGGCGCACCCTCTGGAACGACCCCGATCATCAGCACCTGACCACGCGGTCGAACCACCTCGACGCACTTCGCTACCAGCGCAGGCCTTCCAACAACTTCCGCCGCGATATTCGCCCCGTGACCGCCATTATGGTCTTTTATGAATTCGGTTAGATCGCCGTCAGCCGGGTCGTGCAGCAGGTCGGCACCGAACTGCCTCGCCATCTCTCGCCGCGCCGCAACGGGTTCTGACATGACCATCGTCTCGACACCGCGTCGCTTAAGAAAAGCCAGGGTGAAAAGACCCATGATCCCCCCGCCAATGACAACGCCCACTGCGTTATCAGTGATATTCATCATCTCGGCCCCAGAAAGACAGCACGAAGCCGGTTCGGTCAGCGCCGCCAGTTCAAGGTCGAGATCGTCCGGGATTTTTAGTGCTGCGTCGGCGTGAGCAGTCGAATACTGGGTGAACATTCCGGAAGAAATCCCGGCGTTCTCGCAACGAGATACTGACCATGTCTTGCATGCTTCGCACACGCCGCAGCCACTTGTCACGTTCAGCACAACACGTTCACCGATGCGACTTTTCTCGACCCCTTCGCCGACCTCTACGATGATTCCTGAGCCTTCGTGCCCGAGTACCTTTGGTGGCGTCTGCGGGAACAGCCCCTGCGTGATGTGAACGTCAGTGCCGCAAATGCCCACGGTATCAATTTTCACAACGACTTTGCCGGGGCGGGCCTCTGGTTCGGGAACCTGGTCAAGAGTGAACTTATCGCCACCGTGCCAGGTCATCATTCGCATCATCAGGAAAACCTCGAATCGTTCGGTGGACTCAGTGCCAGGGCGACAGTGTAAACATCATTGTGCGGCGTCAGGCGACGCGGAAAACAGCCTACGCTACATCGCTGTCTTACGACCCGCCTATTACTCGGCACGCAATAGATTTCATGCCGGTCGGCTGGGCCAGTTCACACCAGCGAACAAAACATTGCTGGTGTGAACTGGAAGCACATTCGGCCAGGGAATCGGGATCTGGTAACCAGAAATATCTACGATTCGAACCCGCACGCCTCCAGCACGACGAGTACGTCATCGGTTAGTTCTGAAAGATCGCCAAGGCTTGTTGCGATGACAACATTCGCCAGGTCCGCAGCCTCGAGTTCTCCAGCAAGGCAGGTCAACTGCTCGATAGACAGATCAGTAACCGGAATCGGCGTCGATGTTGCGGTGGATTCTTCTGTGGGGTCAGAATCCAGTGTGGCTTCATCGTCATGATCCCCAAACCCGTCAAACTCACCGAATCCACCAGGTAAATCTCCACCACCACTGCACTCCTGAAGCGCCTCACGAAACTCCGCAGAAGGCCCGTCTCCACCGCCGGAGCCAGGCTGGGCGAGGGCGTCGGGCCCGAGCAATTCGTTCAGGCATTCCTGTATCGAGCCATCTCCCAGAAACCCGCCAAACCTGCCGCCACGATCACCATCTCGGTCGCCAAAGCCCCTCAGTCCACCACTAAACCCCCCGAACGCACTATCGCCCAGGTCGATTCCACATTCTTCAAGCGTTGCCTCGATTTCCTCACCAAAGTCTCCGCCACGCAGACCACCACCAAGCTGACTTTCACCTTCATGATCGCCCGAAGCGTCACCGCGACTGCCGAATTCCCCGAAACCGTCAGCGAAATCTTCGCCCAGCTTTTCCGTCAGGCATTCCAGTGCTTCCGGCGAAAAGGCACCATCTCCACCAAAACCACCCCTACTAAAACGATCGCTGAACTCGCCAAACGCACTGCCCAGACCCCCGCTTATATCGACACCACACGTTTCCAGCGCAGCCGTGAAATCTTCACTGCCGAGTAACCCAAAAAGGTTTTGCCCGAGCCCGCCGGATTCAGGATCGAAACTTTCACCCAACTGCTCGGTCAGGCACTCGATCACAGCGGGGTCGGCAAGCCTCGCCAGAGCAGCGGCAGCGGCTGCGGTGTCGGTATCTGGGCCTTCAACATCTGACTGCGTAATCACAGTCGGAATGAGCGTCTCTATCGGAATCGCTGTCGGTGCCTGAGCCGGCTTCGATTCGGTGTTGCCACACGCAGCGGCAATGACAGCCAGCATAAGTGCAATTGAAATGAGTAATGTATTGCGCTGCATTCGGGTTCCCGGTGTCTGGTTACAGAAAATTGCGATCAGTGCATCTGCGTTAATTTTTCAATGCAGGCACAAGTTCACACCAGGGAATCCTAGACGCCACGTTTTCAGAAATTGTGAAGATGCAAACAACGGCCTTGCGCCTGACCGCCATTGAAGCAGGCCAGCCGTTAACTCTGTCGAGTCTTCACGAAAGCAGCTATCTCGCGGGGACTCATTCGTCCCAGCTGCGATGTGGCGTACAGCGATGCCGCTATCTTGCCCCCGGGCCATAGCAAAAATTCAGCAGGCTGCACTATCGTCTCGCCCTGCCGTTCACCGGCAAAGGCACCCAGAGTATCGATCTCGGTCTGGCTCATGCCGAACCCGACCGGATACGTGATTGCCTGTTCGTCAATCATCATTTGAGCGCCAGACTCGGCATCCGTTGAGGCCGCTATCACTTTGATCCCGAGACGGTCAAACAGCTTTATTTTTTCCTGGACAGCAGCCAACTGGCGCTGACAGTAGCCTCACCAGCCACCACGATAAAACAGGATGTACGCCCAGGATTCGTTGAAATCATCGGGCAGCAAAATGGAATCGCCACCAGGCAGTGCCAGTTTCAACGCTGGGAATTGATCACCGGGCATCAGCATAGGCATAAATTTTTTCTCCAGACTCTTGGAAAGAGATTATTCCGGCGCATTCCAGCGCTTAACCGAAGCACGAATCGAATTGGGCACGCCAATTTTAGGCTCGTGCATTGGGTCGGGTTCGGGAATTCCGAACAGCGTCGTTACCGGAATCACTCCGCCCCAGTAGTCCATCTCAAGGTCTTCAGCCTCTTCATCCGGGCCTCCCGCGCGAATTTTCGCCGAAGCCTCCTGGATCTCCATGCGAATCACTGAAGTCTGAATGAACTCGGAACTGTTTGGCTTGCGGGCCTCGCCCCATCGTCCCGGTGCAATATGCTCAACTAGAAGCTCCATGCCGCGCAGTTTTTCAACAACGTCGGTAACCTCGGTTGATTTGCCGAACAACACCGCCGACCGATAGTTGATCGAGTGATGAAAATGCGATCTGGCGGTCACAATTCCGTCGAGATGCGTAACTTCGACTGTCAAGTCTTTACCGTTCCGCACGGCACGAGTCATCCCTGCACCGGTTGAACCGTGGAGAATGACGCTATTGCCGTCCCGGACGTAGAGAGTAGGAATTACCACGATGCCGTGGTCGCTCTCGTAGCCGACATGGCAGAGGAACCCGGCGTCGAGAATCGCGTTGACCGTCTCGCGATCGTAGCTCGCCCGCTCGTGGTTCCGGCGTATCTTGGAACGGTCGCTTTTGGCCGTTGTGTCGGTCGCGCCTCTGGCGTCGCTCTCGCTCAATTGCCCGGCCTCACGACAATGTTCACCAGCCTGCCCGGAACGTAGATTAGCTTGATCTCGGTCGTTCCTTCGAGATGACGAGCCACTTTAGAACTTGCCTTTGCAGCAGCGATCGCAGCATCGTGATCGATATCCGCAGGTGCTTCGAACTGGTCTCGCACCTTCCCATTCACCTGCACCACGAGAGTAATCGTAGCCGTAGCCGTAAGCAACTCGTCGAATTCGGGGGTCGATTCCAGGTGAATAGAACCTGAATGACCGGTTCGCTGCCAGAGTTCTTCAGCGATGTGCGGGGCGAGTGGGGCCGTGTGCAGCAGTAGCCGGTCGACCCCGTCACTCCACGAATTCGCTGAAATATCTCCAGCGTCGTGCGATCGAATGAGTTCGGTCGTGAACTCCATAAGTGCAGCAATGGAGGTGTTGAACTTGAACGCCTCCATATCGGTAGTAACTCGCTGAGTAGTCGCATGCGAAGCGCGTTCAAGGTTCCGTTCGGCTTTCTCAGTCCCTATCTCGGGCAGTACCGTGCGCTCTCGCCGAGCGATGTCCCAGACCCGCCCAAGCCACCGGCGAATACCGTTGATACCGGAATCCGACCAATCACCGCCCTGATCCCACGGACCCAGAAACATCAGGTAGCAGCGCAGCGTATCGGCACCGTACTGTTTAACGATCGGGTCAGGTGTAAGCGGGTTCGACCGCTTCGAAATCTTTTTGTGATCTCGGATCAGCATCCCCTGGTTCATCAGCCGTGCATAAGGCTCGTCGAACTCGACATACCCGAGGTCACGCAGCGCCTTGTTGAAGAACCGGGAGTACAGCAGGTGCATCACTGCATGCTCGGCGCCGCCCATGTAGTAGCTCACCGGCAGCCATGCCTTGACCTGTTCAGCATCGAAAGGGTCTTCGCCAGGTTTCGGACTCGCAAAGCGCAGGTGATACCACGCCGAACACACGAACGTGTCGAACGTGTCGGTCTCGCGTTTCGCGGCCTTTCCGCAGTCCGGGCAGGTCGTGTTCAGGAAATCCGGAAGCTTTGTAAGGGGCGACTTGCCATCGGCCTCGAACTTCACGTTGTCGGGCAGCAACACCGGAAGGTCCTGTTCGGGAACCGGCACAGTCCCACAATCATCGCAGTAGATAATCGGAATCGGCGTGCCCCAGTAACGCTGGCGGGAAATCAGCCAGTCACGCATGCGATATGTAACGGTCCGTTCGCCCCAGTTATTTTTCTCTACTTTGTCGGCAATGGCTCCCATGCCTTCTGTACTGGGTATGCCATCGAACTCGCCTGAATTCACCTGTGTACCCGGCTGAAGCCATGCTTCTTCCAGCTCGGAACCATCCCAATCAGGCGGGGCAACAACGACTCGAATCTCAAGACCGTACTTTTTTGCGAATACAAAATCGCGTTCGTCGTGGGCAGGCACACCCATCACCGCACCTGTCCCGTAGGTCGAAAGCACGTAGTCGCCAACCAGCACCGGAATCCGCTCGCCATTCAGCGGGTTAACGCAGAACGCACCCGTCTCAACGCCTGTTTTCTCGCGCTCGGTGGAAGTGCGTTCGATCTCGGTCGCCCGGTTCGCCTGCAACACGTAAGCATCAACTGCCGATTTTTGCTCCGGTTGGGTCAGCTTTTCTACCAGTGGGTGCTCGGGCGCAAGCACTACGAAGGTCACGCCATACACGGTGTCGATCCGCGTGGTGAAGGTTTCGATTTTTTCGCCAGAGGCAAACTCACTTACATCGAAACCGACTGTCGTACCAGTTGAACGGCCTATCCAGTTCCGCTGCATGGTCTTGATCTTCTCTGGCCAGTCGATCTGGCCCATTTCGAGAAGTTCGTCGGCGTATTTCGTTATCGCAAAGAACCACTGGGGCAAAGCACGTTTTATCACAGTCGTGCCGCACCGCTCGCACACACCGTTCTTCACCTGCTCGTTTGCCAGAGTCGTCTGATCCTTCGGGCACCAGTTCGCCTGGCCGTGCTCGCGGTACGCCAGGCCTTTTTTCAAGAACTGCAGGAAGAAATACTGGTTCCACTTGTAGTACTCGGGATCCGACGTTACGAGTTCGCGCGACCAGTCGTACGATGTACCCATTTCACGAAACTGGCGACGGTAGTTGTCGATGTTTTTGTACGTCCACTCGCGGGCGTCCGTACCATGCTCTATCGCCGCGTTTTCCGCTGGAAGGCCAAACGAATCGAAGCCCTGCGGGTGCATCACGTTGTAGCCCTGCATACGCTTGAAACGTGCGTGCGCATCGGCGGGGGCATAGGCGTACCAGTGGCCCATGTGCAGTTCGCCAGATGGATACGGGAACATTGTCAGCGCAAAGTAGTTTTCTTTGCCCGCAACATGGTCAACGGCCCTGTAATCACCGTCGGCCTCCCACTTCACCTGCCATTTTTTCTCGATCTCAGCGGGTGCGTAGCGGTCGGGACTGCTGCCTGGCTCTCCGTCTTCCGAACTCGCCTGGCCCTTACTGGTAGTAGTCAAATTGCCTATCCGGATTTATTCCTGATCTCTGAGCGACCATTTCAACTTAGCTCGCCCAAACCCGTGCGTCACGCGTCGCCAATGGCGAATACTTGTAATTAGCCGCAAGCCACGGCCCTGACCACATGCGTTCGATACGAAATTTGTTGAGGGGAATGTTTTCGACCGCGGTGTAGAGGCTCTCGAACGGCATTCCCTACAAAGCAGCTTCCCCCTCACCCCAACCCTCTCCTCGCGGAGAGGGAGTTTTGGGACAGCCACTCAGTCTGCGGCAGTCACGAGTGCCCACTTCCAGCGGGCGTAAAACAGCGTCAGGATGAACAGCGCAGCCCACGGCATTGAAAACGTTACGAACATGACGGGAACCAGAGCGACCATGCTCGCAACAAAGAGCGTCATGGCGATTTTCCTGTTGCGCGATGTGGAATGGCCCAGTCGGCCAACCTGCCCGGCCATCAGGATTCCGCCCATCGCGCCAACAAACGCCAGCCCCCCGAACCTGAGCAGGCTCGCTGTCCGTTCATCCGCGTAGTCGGGCAAAAATGCGACAACCATGACCGTGACTCCGAATACGATCAGCCAGCCGGTAATGAGAAGGTCGCGAAAGCTGGTTTTTAAATTAGCTTTCTTCATAAATTCATATAGCGATCGACCCACGCAAAACACCGTTCTGGCGCTGCTCGCCACGACCGTAATGATGCCGACAAACCCTACTCGATACGGGGTATGTTTCTTCCTGGCACCATCGTGCCAAACCGGTCGCAGGAAACCCTGCCAACACCAACTGTATACCCGTGCGATAAGTTGCTCTGCGGTGCAGACCGTTCGAACGACGTCCGTTCGCAAGAATCGCCTGCTGTCGCCCGTGTTTTACCCCGGCCCTTTAGGGAAGCTGACCCTACCAGCGGCTGTTATCGCCTTCTGCGCTATCGAAGTGGGTGCGAAGATCGGGATTCGCCGCAATAAAATCCTTCGTGTCCATCACGATGTTCTCCTGCAACTGAATAGTCATCCCGCCGTCAACCACCAGGGTCTGGCCCGTAATAAACGAAGCCTCGTTCGAGCAAAGGAAACCGACTGCATTCGCTATATCTTCTGGAATTCCTGTGCGCCGAACCGGGTAGTGCAACTCGAAAAGCCTGAAACCGGCATCGTTGCCAACCTCGTTCCAGGCCGATTCGCCCCGCTCGGTAACGATGTGGCCCGGAGCTATGGCATTCACCGTGATTCCGATCGGCCCAAAGTCGACCGCCATCTGGCGAGTCAGACCAATAACCGCAGCTTTTCCAGCTTCGTAGATCAGCGAACGCGGGGCGTTTAACTGACCATGAACCGATGCCATGTTGACGATGCGACCGACGTTTTGCGCGGGTGGTTCGCCATGCCGACGACCGGCTCCCTGCCATGCGCCGGGCTTGAATTCGGGGTCGGCACCCGATGCCTCCATCGCAGGCACACTGAACTTCGCACCCAAATACAGTGCGCCAACGAGCAGATCCATGCCGGTATGCCACGCTTCTGGCTTTACCTCGACCGCGCTTCCAGCAGATTCGGGGCCTCCGCCGTATGCGTTCTGAACGAGCAGGTCGAGCCGACCAAAGAGTGAAACTGCCTTTTCGACCATTTCGGCAGCCACCGATTCTTTAGCCACGTTGCCGATCATGTATTCGGCCCTGCCACCGTTTTCACGAATCCGCTTCACGTTTCCTGCCGCGGCCTCTTCGTTTATATCGACAATCAGGACACCTGCGCCATCGGCCGCAATCCGCCTCGCACAGCCGCCGCCAATGCCCAGCGCACCACCGGTAACAATCGCACCACGCCCATCAAATCTGCCCATCATTTTTCCTTTTTTGGGTCAACCGAAACCAAACGAATCAATCGTTGAACTCATGTGAACGGGCACATTGTTCCACAAATTACAGGATTCCTGAAATAGCCGACCGTAGGAGTTTTATCACTCGGAAATCTACCGTTATTGCCTGACGGCAGGGTATGCGAGGCCAGTTTGTCTTCCCATGCACCTCTCACCGTTTCAGTGCGACCGCGAAATAACATCCCGTTAACCGCACCAGGGCCACACCGCACCAACACCACGCCTGGGACTATCGTACGGGTGGTTGTAACACTCCTGTAATCGCAGCTTCCAGAACATGGTTAATGCAAGGCAGCCGCCGTTCCGGTGCATGGGAAGACCGGGACGGGGGAGACATTATGACCATGAACTTCTCACTGACCCTAATCGGGGTGTCCAACCCGATTTCAAACCGGTTCGTCGCAGTATTCGTTGCGACCATCGCAGCCCTGACCATATCGGTATCTGGCACCGCACAATGGGCAAGCGCCGATTCTGGCACTACCACCCCTGCACCTGAACCCGGCCCTGTTCATGTGCCCGGAGTGCCGCTTCACGTAACGGCGAGGCCGGGTGATGAAGCTGCCGCCGTGGCGTGGATCAGACCCGTAGGAGATGTGCGCGTAAACGGTTACATCGTGACCACCAACCCTTCAGGCATCTCCATCGAGACCACCAACGATCACAATATCGTCATCATAGGAGGTCTTGAGAACGGTGTTGAATACACGTTCACCGTCGTTGCATTCAACGACGCGGGTGATGGCGAAGTATCGGAACCTTCGAACCCTGTAATTCCCGAAGAAGGGCTATTACTCAACGAAGAGCATCTCGAACGGCTCCGCGATCATTTGCGCAAACTGGCCCGAAACGCGAGAGAGCGGATCGAGGATGCCAAGGAGCGGGCCCACGAAAGGCTAGAAGATTCCGAGAATCGCGTACAGGACAGGCTCGAACGGCAGAATCAGCGCGTGCGCGAGTTCATCGAGAGGGCTCGTGAACGGGCACAGGATCGCAACGAACACCGGATTTCCCGAGCGCGCGACTGGTTTGACCATCTGAGGGATCAACTCGCCAGAAAGCTCGAACGGGCTGAGGGCACCGAGCGTTACGACGAATTAAGCGAACGCAACGATGAGATTCTCGAAAAGGCCCACGACCGACTGGTTAACCGGGTTGAGAGTTCTCGTGAACGTACGGATGCTCAAATCGCCAGGGCAGAAGAAACGGCTCAATTACGTATCGAGAACGCGCAAGAACGGGCGGAAAACGCTATCGAGCGCAGAGAGAGTCGACTCACCGAGCAGATATCGAGGCTCAACGAACGACTACACGAACTACTCCGACTGCTCGCCCGAATCTGGGGCGACCGTGTGAGCAACGAGGGCAACGAGGGCAACGAGGGCAACGAGGGCAACCGGGGCTAATCGGGCAAAAACCCGAATGCTGTCTTCGAATTTCAAGGGCACATGGCCGCCTCATTCCCCTGTGCCCCAGGGCGGGTGTCTTCTGGCATCCGCCCGCTTTTTTAACGGGCGGCAGGTAGCCTGAAGTCGGGTATTTCCAGCGGTTCGCCATTTCTTTTTACGTTCTCGATGGAGATCGCGAAAATACTGCTCCAAGTGACCGCATCGTAAACGTCGATTGGCGGTTTGATTTCGCCAGCGACAGCTCTCGCGAAGTCGTACATCACAAAATAGTCACCGCCCCCGTGACCGGCCTTAATCACCTCCTCGCCCATCTCCTTCCAGTACGGGTGTTCGTACTGTTCACTAAGATCCCACATCGACTGCCACTCGGCAGCCGTCGCGTCTTCCAGCCCGGCTGGCCGCGCCTTATTAGCAGAATCAAAGTTGCCTGGACTCACACCGGGCGAAGTCCCATCTATCCAAACCAACGTGCCCCCGGCATTTATTTCTCGATGAGTTCGATTCGGATTCCGCCCGGTGCAGCGATAAAGGCGATTGTCACCCCGCCGGGGTTGTAAATCGGGCCTTCTTTTAGCTCGGCACCAAGAGCCTGCAGGCGTTTTATGTCGGCATCTATATCATCGGTATCAAACCCGAAATGCTCAAGGCCGTAGTGCGGGTTGGCATCTGCTGGACCCAGTGTTTCGCCTGTTCGTTCCGACGATATGTTGATCGTCAGGCCGCCTTCTGTTTTTGTGGCGATAAACCGATCACCGACCGGGCGGACAATGTCGCTGGCGATCTCAACTTTGAACGCTTTTACAAACCAGTCGGCTGTGGCCTTGGGATCGCTTGATTTCAGATGAATGTGGTTGACGATGAACGGCATGCTATTTCTTGTTTTGGATTAGGAAAGGATTGAATTCTGGAAAAGTGCCTGCCCAAGCTACGGTCAAAGAACGCCCCCGTCAATCCTGATTCCGCCCCGTTCATCGCTATACTGCGGGTTCAGTAAAACCGCCGGGTCAACCACTGGCAACGGAGGCTGAGATGTTCAAAATACGCCAGATAAGCCAGGGCGATGCAGAGGCGGTACGGGCACTCGACGGTAACATCCAGGGTGACGACCGATCGGTGACCTGGGACATGTATGTCGAACGTCTGCTCTCGATAATCGAGCTCGACTGGTTGCAGTATCCACCGTGGGGCTGTTATGTGGCGGAGGACGATTCGGGGATGGTTGGGTTTCTGCTATCCGAACGGCAGACCACCGCGTACGGACTCCCGCCGGGTGCGCGAATAGTTGCAATGGCTGTCGAACCGTCCATGCGACGTCGCGGTATCGGTCGCAAACTCATCGAAGCACTCGAAGTTCAGGCACGAAAAGAGGGCATCGAGCAAATTTATTCGGTGCTGCTGGCCAAAGACGAGCGCGATTCCAAATTTCTCGAAATGTCTGGTTTTAATTCGTCCGATCTCAAGATATACGCGAAACGCCTGTAACCAGCACCGCAGCGGTCTGGCGGCCAAACCGGTTCGACTCGGTATACCTCTGGTGGTCTGTCACGCGACACGCTGCATCACCGCATCGCCTCGATTAGCTGCTGGTGAATTCCCGGCCAGCCAGCCACCACCACCGGTAACTCATCGTCCTTCGACCAGTCGATATCGTTGCCGGAATCATCTGTCACCAGTATCCCCAGTTCACTGGCGATCATTGCCCCCGCGGCAAGGTGCATCGGTTCAATTCCGTAGAAAACAGTAACCGGCAGGCGTCCCAGGCAGAGCATCGCCATGGGATACGCGCCCGATGCGAACGTGTTTATCTGGCTTACCTGCGGAATCCAGTCCAGCCCTGATGCGAGTTTCCTGCGCCACTCGTCGGGGCCATCTATTTCGAGACCTACTGTCGATTCTGAAAGTTTTTCACCTTGCGAACTCGCGGCAAACGGCTCTCCTCCGCTGAACACGCCTCCACCACGCGATGCCGAAAGGCTCACGCCCAGCGAGGGTAGTCGCAGCGACGCAACGACGAGGTCTTCATCCTGTCGCAGGGCGATATTCACTCCCCAGTGGTCCATGCCGGTGCTGTACGGCACGGTCCCGCATAGCGGATCGACCAGCCAGGTCAGAGAACTATCGTCTGAGAGGGCCGTCTCGCTTTCTTCCGACAGAATTCGTCCCGGCGCATTCGCAGCTACCAGGGCCTCTTTCATGGCCTGATCACTCGCGATATCGGCATCGGTGACCAGGGCATTTGGTGACTTGTAGCGCGCGTTGAGCGATTTTGCGCGGTCGGGCAGCCTGAACCGTGATAGCAAAACCTCGGCAGCGGCCACGGTCGCCGCACTGGCAGCTAACAGCATCTGTTCGAGGTCGAGGGATTTGTTTTCAGGTTGAGTGGTCATATAACCGGGCCAGATTTTACGGAGGTATATGCAGATTTCAAAGTCGCAGGTGATATCGCCAAAGAGTCTGGCGATGAGTCTGCCGGAACAAGCGATTTTATCTTCGAAATCACTCGTTTCGCGTTCTCGGCCATGTAATTGGTCAGTAATTCTCTCGCCACACCATTCGCGCCATTTCCAATCAGGTCACGGCCTTTCACTGCGATCTCGTAAGCCGATTCGAACAGTTCTTTTTGCAGGGTTTGTAGTTCAGCCCTGATTTCCGATCTCGCTTCCGCCCCTGCCTGCAGGCCATGGTGAGTCAACCGATAAAAATCCCACCAGGGGCTGTCGAAACTCGGTCTTTCTCCTGCTATCGACACTGAAGTGGGCAGGTCGCCCTCGATGAAGACCGGCATGAATACGGTCATACAGGGCGAGTACATCCCGCACCAGTAAACCGGAAGTCGTTCATCGTTCACAGAGAGATCGGCGATCAGGCTTGCGGTCGATGCCCCCCTCGAATCGCCTTCGCGCTTGTGCAGGCAGATCGAAATATCACCTGCCACATCGATAACCGGGGCTTCGTTGGGATTTTCTCCGCTGGAATGGTCCGTCAGTACCTCCATAAGCGACCGCACATCCAGCTGGCCAGCCTTTGCACCGAGCATTGTTGCCGAACGACACTGCCTCGTGATACCACTTTGGGAACGACCGGCATCAGCAAACGCCTTCGCGAAATCGAAACTATCGCCAAATCCCATTTCGAACAGTCCCAGCCGAGTCGCCAGCGATTTCGCTCCGGGAGATACACGGTCGGCGTTTTTGTCGATCTGGCCGACATTCGAAATCGAAACGAACCCTTCAGCCTGTTTCACCGCCCATTCGTGTCCGACGCACTCGACAACATAGGCCGAAAACGGGTCGGCAATCAGAAAAACATTGTCGTAGGTCCTGACCCCCGCATCGTTGGCGAACTTGCCCTGCCCGAACTCGGAAACGAGACCGGTAATCACATCCACAGCTTCTGGTGCCGAGCGGGAACGTTCAAGTGCAAGCCTTAAGACCTCCATGCCGACCAGCTTCGGTTCACTTGCCTCAAGAAGTCGCGATGGGAGTGCTTCGTTCCCGATTACCACCTGATGCTCGTTGAAACCATGTTCGTAACCGGAACACCAGTACGGCTTTGAGCCGACATGCCGGTAGGTTCTCGCCGCCTGTGGCACATCGACGAACTGCGCACCGGCATTGCCGCCCCGGTGATCTGTCGCCGGAACCATCACCAACGGCTGCGCTTCTTCCTGCGGGCGGTCGCTGTTCTTGGCGAAAATCGTATTGCCGTCGCGCGTTGAGGAACCGAGTGCCGCCATCGTGTCGCACGAGTCGCTCCATGTATTCATGGGCAGGGGCCAGTTGCCATGAGCATGGTCAAATGCCTTCACTTCGTCAGTGTCTTTCACGGATTTTGTCCTTCTGAATTTTGGGCATCGCCGTGGCGTCGCTCTGTTTCGCTCTGGCTGGCTCGCCAGACCGGCACCGGCCCATTCATACGAACCTGTGCTGGTCTGGCGAATCTTACATGCACATATCACGGGGTATCGCGGTGTTTGTGCAAACAACGCCATAACGTGAACTGGTAGTAATCGGCATTGTTGCCCACTCGCCCAGTTGGCCAATCGATCAAACGCCGAATCGGCCAGTCGGTGAGACCAGCCAGTGAGACCAGCCAGCCAGAAAGGGACAAACGCAAAAATGACAACGATTAAATACGGGATCGTCAGGAAAACTAGCCTGAGTTTTGACCAGGCCGTAGAGGCAGTTACGGCAGCTCTCGCCCAAGAAGGGTTCGGAATCCTGACTGAAATCGATGTTCAGGCCGTTCTAAAGAAAAAGCTGGACATCGACCGGCCAAAATACCTGATCCTGGGGGCGTGCAATCCCAACCTGGCCAACGCTGTTTTAAATGCTGAACCGTGGGTGGGCCTGCTTTTACCGTGCAACGTTGTTGTGCAGGAGATCGACGGCGGTACCGAAGTTGCGATCATGGATCCGGAGATCATTCAAACGACAACGGAAAATCAGGCCATCAGCGATACGACATGCGATGCCAAAGAACGGCTTATGCGGGTCGCAAACAGTCTCCCCGCCCGGGAATAAACAACACCAACCGCCCGAAAAAGCGGTAACCTTCGCCCGCAGATCTGTTTTCAGTTTTGTTATCGACCGTTGTGCGAGTGTGCATGTATTCCGGGGGCATTTTTGAATGGCTGGTAAGAAGATTCTCGTTCTGGGTGGCGGTTTCGGTGGTGTTCAGGCCGCTATAAGCGCACGGGCTGCCCTCGATTCCACCCACGAAGTGACGATCATCGACCGAAACCGTGTGCCGCACCTGTGCGGAATGAACCCGCTTTTGATAGTCGGGGAGCGCGAAACCGATAAAACGGGCAGGTCGCTTGGCAGGCTCGCCAACAGGGGGATCAAGTTCCTCGAAGCCAGCATCGACCTGATCGACACCGCGGGCCAGAAGATAGCCACATCTGCAGGCACGCTCGACTACGACTATCTCATCATCGCCCTTGGCGCATCGTACGATTGGGATGCCGTACCCGGTGCCCGAGACGCATATTCCTTCTACGACTTCGACTATGCGCGCCGCCTGCGCAGACGCCTCAGTCGCCTGAAGCGCGGGAAGATCGTACTGGCCGCTTCAAAGCCACCATACAAGTGCCCCCCGGCTCCGTTCGAAACGGCAATGATTATCAACTGGTGGGCACGAAAAAAGGGCATCCGTAAAGACATCGAAATATCCGTATACATCCCAGAACCCGGCCCGCTGGGAGTCGCCGGGAAAGCAGCCTCAATGCAGGTTAGAAGCGCACTCGACCAGCGCGGAATCGAACTGGTCACCGCTGCTGGCGTGACTGAAGTTTCAGCCAGCGGACGTGAAGCCTCGTTCGCCGATGGCAGCTCTACACACGCCGATATCATCGCAACTGTCCCGGTTCACAAACTGCCCGAAGTGGTCGCGTCTTCTGGCGTCGCTAATGGCAAGCCGTGGGTCCCTGTAAACGTTGCGACCCTGGAGACTTCAACATCCAACGTATTCGCCATCGGTGATGTAAATGTTGTTCCCGCAGGAGATTTCGCCATTCCGAAGGCCGGTGTTTTCGCTGCGGCGCAGGGGACGAAGGTCGGCGAGGTGATCGTCAGTCGAATCAACGGAACCAGCGAACCTGAACCCTATGATGGCGTTGGCTTCTGCTACATGGCGTATTCGGGCGGACGCGCAGCTACCGTTGGGGGCGAATTCCTTGCCGATGGAGGGCCCAATACCGTACTGACCGAGCCTTCTGTCGCTGGCAACAACAGCAAGGAACGCTTCGAACGCGACTGGCGCAGTTTCAGGATTTAGAAACAGAGTTTTCCACGTAAAACTATCTGTCCGTCCTCTGACCCAGAACCAATAGCCCGCCAGAAAGTTACGAAGATGATCGCTGTCCGACGTACGTATATCCCTAAACCCGGAGTCGGGGGCAAACTTGCCGCACTGGTGAAAGAGGCTGGCGAGGCGATGCAGGCCGCCGGGTTCAACAAGCCAACTGTGTACCGGGGCTGGCATGGGGCGCACGGCAGACTACAGACGGAACAACGCTGGGATTCGATCGCCGATTACGAGGCGTCACGGAGCGCAGTTCGCAAAACACCAGGCATCACTTCCGTTTTCGATCAGATCTACCCGCTGCTCGCCGAGACCCACACGACAGAAATTTTCGAGATCACCGGCTAGGGTGGCAATGCCACGGTTTCTCCGGCAGGAACGGTGCTGGCTGCGCCTTCATCCCGGGGCTGACGGGGATTCGCTCGTTTCGGATATGCCCCCGGTAAGCCGCCCGCTGTCTATCAGCGGTATCCCGTTTCGAGGCAGGATCTCGAACTTCCAGGAGTCTGTCTCCAATGCCCGCTTGCAACACCCTGCGATGTGGCACTGTGCGCCTACCGGTGCATTTTTTAGTCGAATCTGGGATCATGAATGTAAATCCCGGTAAAACGAAACTGCGTAAATACCAACTGAACCCTTGCGGCCAAAACTGATTATCCTGGTCTGGCCCAGGGTAAAACGCGCGGCGTATATGACCCTGTAAAGCAAGCTCGATATCCAACGTTCAAGTAACTGATTTCAACCGATCCAAATTTCTTTTACCAATGACCACTATTCTGAAACGTCACCTCGCAGTCGGCCTGCTCGGCATTCTAATCACAATTTTCTTCTGGTTTAGCCGAATGGACTGGGTCCCGGAGATGAGACTCTGGAAAGCGCTGGGTGATACCAGTCTGATACTCCTCTACGTCACCCTTGCCCTTGGCCCATTAGTGCGGTTTATATCTTCGCTGGGATGGGCGCTGTCGTTCAGGCGTGAGCTTGGTATCTGGTTCGGGGTCTACGCGCTGGCGCACACGATATTGATCCTAAACGGTTGGCTTTTCTGGGATCTCGGGAAGCTGATGGGCTATGAGTTTATTCCGACTATGGGTCGTGAAGTGAGATTGGAATCCGGGTTCGGAATGGCCAACATAGCCGGGCTGATCGCGGTTCTAATCATGCTGCCACTGATGATCACATCAGCAGACAGGGCGATCCGGTATCTGGGGGCATCCGCCTGGAAATACATGCACATGAGCATCTACCCGATTCTCTATCTCGTTGCGATTCACTCAGCGTATTTCATGTACATCCACTTCACCGAATCGTTCCACCGTCCGCCTGCACCGGTCAACTGGGCGCAGATCCCGTTCGCCATCGCAACCGCGGCAGTCTTTGGTGTTCTGGCAGCTGGCTACACACGCACAGTCATGCGCCGCCGCCACCGGCTGCTGGCCCGCAAAGTAGTTGGCTCGTAAAACAGTGGGGCCGGTCGGTTAACAGCGCGTACCTGACGCTCGCTCGCATAGAGGATCGGGCCAAGTGTGAACGCACATGACGCTAGGAACGATGATTAGAATCCCTGATCATTGCACACTGCTATCGGGAGGAGCCACCTTAGCCTCACCTCGAACCCCAGGCTGCAATTGTCCGATGAAGTAATTCAAGTTGGTCTTCAGCAGATGCCCCTGAACATAATGCCAGTAACGCCGCTACTCGTCGGTGATAACGCACCTGATTTTCTCTCTGCGCCTTGGCATATGACGGGTGCGCTGTATTGATAATCACTGCATCAGGTTCCAACCAGGATATTTCCCGTTTAGCGCGGTCCGAAACCAGTCGAACCGCGGGACCTCGCCTGGCTATTCGAGTTCGTTTGCGGCTTGAAATATTGCCATCGGGTTTATCTTCGAGGGCAGTACCCGTTTGATCTCCCGGAGATGGAGGTATGTCCGATTTTCCGTTGGTAGAAGAGCCACCCTCGACTCCATCGGTGATGAGCATCCCCTGCACCTCGGTCGCTGTCAGGCTTCCAGTCACAGCTCGAATCGGTATCGTCGATCTCTGTTTATTTCCATACAAAAAATCCAATTCTGGCATTAGACGAGCCAACTCTGCTAACTCGCGCTCAAGAGCCCTCGGGGCTCTTTTGGCTTCTGCTGCGTCAGTATTCTCGCCAACATCAGTGAGCCACTCCGAGTAAGCTTTCTGGATTTGTGCTCTCAACCGTCGGTAACTGGTACCGATCTTCCCGCTGTCGATGAAATCCTGCTTCGATGTCGTCAAGCATTCCACCAATTCAGGCACATCGACAAGGCCGACTATGCGATCCGCTGATCGCGGAAACATCCCAAGCGTATCTCTACGAATAACCTTGCCCATTGTCGAGATCGCAACTCCCATACCGGACTCAGTCGAAGCATTATTCATGATCGCGAAGAATGCGCGGCCAATTATTTTGTTTCCTCGCGGAGCGTAAATATCGCGATAGGCAGACACCTCGGTGGTTGCATCCGTTACAACCTGCTCAGGCTTTAGTTGTATTCCATTTACCTCGAATTTAACTCCGGTCGGATAAACACTATTAATCAGGAAATACTGCGAAAACGACGGTTCAACTAAAGGACTGAAATGAGTCCGAATCGTGCGTTTCAGCCAATCGTCATCCAGAAGTGGCGAGTTGGAGTCGACCAATTCGAAATCTATCCGAGTTCCGTTCATTTTAAGTTGACAACGTCGAGTTTTGAATTCGAGATCGTCACCTTTCCAATACCAGTCACTTCCACTTTTGAAACTGGTGCGTCGTGTGTCTGTTCGCACAAGGGTCGTTAATTTGTGTGAAAGTTTTGCACCCAATCCGGCGAACCCAATTCCCGTCCCGCGGGTTTTTGTGCTCTCCGCCAAATCGTGATAAAAGCTGAAGTCCTGCTCGGACATACCTCGACCATCGTCGAGAATAATCAAACGTGATTTCAACTTATCGATCTCGAACGAAATGGTGGAGGAACCGGCGTCCAGGGAGTTGGCAATTGCTTCCACTATCACAGTTTCCTCCAGGGAATGTGAGTACATGCTTGCCATGTCGTCTAGAAGGCGCCGGGCGTTCACACGACTAATGCGTTTCTTTGAAAGTATTGGCATGATCTTGCGATGATACAACGCTTAGTAATCGAACTCCTAATTGAACCTCCTTACTCCGATCCATCACGAATAATCACCGCGGAAAATCCTAGTATGTCGTCTACCTTGCGCGCATTTCGGTTGGTGCAACAGTTCGGCGCTCGTCTGCTCTTATTCATTGCCTGCGAGTCGACGCTCGCATCAATGACATTTCACAGGGCCTTGCGGGTCGGCGATGGAAATGGCCGCAAAGCTATTTATGCGCAGGGCAGCAGACTCTGCCCGTCCGTGCCTATGACGGCAAACGACGCTATTTCCGAGTTGCCAGCAGTCGCAAGGCCTCTGGCACATCGACCACCCATGGGCCATCCATGCTCAATTTCGCATAGACCTCCTGCCCCGGTAGTAACTCCACCTCACGCTCGCCATCGAGCGCGATAGTACCCGGATGCTGGGCGATTTCGATCTTCTCGCCCGGAGCGATTATCCGCCAATCGGCGATCTTTACTTCGGAAACGGTACCGGGAGCTATCGGAGCGGTTACTGTTGTGGCATTCGGGCCTGGTTCCCCACGCAACCGAACGTACAGTCCGCACTCCTCGTCGATTGAAATTGGTGCGAGCCTGGAACCGATCGAAGATAGCCCAATGCTCGCTGGCTCGGCCCGGGTCAGGATCATGGCACTGAGCGAACTGGTGTCCCACACCGCTCTAGCACCGATAAACATCTGGCTGGTAACGGCCGCATCAACCAGTGCGTTATCACGGAGTTTGCCGTCGACAAATATGTCGATCCGTTTCGAGCGTCTGCATATATCTTTAAGTTCAAGTGTCCCCGCGGCCAGAGAACCCGCGGCGATACCGGCAAGCGTCCCTTCGATGTTCGATGGGAACACGTTGTTTGTACCGGTTGAAATCGGGATAAGTGGCACTTCTCCGCAACCTTTGGCAACGACCCGGTTTGTCCCGTCACCGCCCAGCGTTACGATGCAATCGACTCCCTGCTCTGCCATTACCCTGGCAGCCGCGGTTGAAGCCCCCTGGTGGTCGGCAACCGGCATTTCGATGTAGTCGATAACGATCTTGTTTTCGACATCGTGAGCAGCGGGGCGTGCGAGGCCGGAGTGGTCCGGCATTACCAGGATGCGATCAACACCCGCCGAGACTACTCCTGCGAAGACGCGACGAAGAATGTTGGCCTTTTCCTGATTTGAAACGACCCGCCCGTGTGCCACGAGCCTGCGGATATCTTTTCCCGCTGCCGGGTTCGCAATAATGCCAACTGTGCTCATCTTGCAGTGTTGCTCATGTGAAGTATTTTAGTGCCGGGAGTAGAACTTGGGCGTTGGCTCCGGGCGTGCCAGGGCATAGGTTCAGGCGATGTTAACAGGCTCTGGTCTGCCCCGCGGAGCTCGCGCGTCGCCCAAGTGCGGCCTCGGCACGCCCGGCG
>CAYLWG010000020.1:14931-21260 GCA_964387235.1 uncultured Dehalococcoidales bacterium | reverse complement strand
TTTACCATCTTTTTTCCAGCCCACCACAATGTCGCTGATACGCTCCCGAAGATCCTCATAAGAACTGGTAAGAGCGCATATCGCCATGATTTCCGACGCCGCGTTGATGTCGAATCCTGCCTCTCGGACAGGGCCGTTCTGTTTTCCGCCAGCGCCGGTCATTACGGTGCGTAGCGCGCGATCCTCTGCGTCGGTAACCCGCCGCCAGGTGATTCCCGCGGCATCAAACCCATCAATTGCGTTGCGGTATGCCGCGTTATCGACCATTGCTGCCAGCAGATTGTGGGCCGATTCGATTGCATGGAAATCGCCGGTGAAATGAAGGTTGATATCGACCGCAGGTTGCACAGTCGCCTTACCCCCGCCAGTACCTCCGCCTTTGTGGCCGAAAACCGGGCCCAGCGCAGGCTGCCTGATGGTCAACACCGGTTTTTTGCCAATCTTCGCGAGTCCCTGCACAAGTCCGACCGCAGTTGTCGATTTACCTTCACCCGCGGGGGTAGGGGTGATCGCTGTGACCACGATCAGCTTCGCCTTTTCTTTAGTGTCTGGAAAAGCGTTCAGGGGAATCTTGGCTTTATCGTTCCCGTATGGCTCAAGTACAGCGGGGTCGATGCCCATTTCGGACGCGAGATCAGCAATTGGTCGCATTGATTACTTCGGATTCAACTGGTTCGGCGTGTACTGCCGAATTGGAAAAGACTCAAACCAGTGAATTCTACTTATTCCTGCGGCAGAGGCCAGTGCGGGGGAGTATTGCTGAACAGCCATTTCGCCCTGTTCAGACCTGTAACGAGCATTGCGGCAGTCAGCACGACCACGATAAAGCCCGGGATCGGAGTCCAGACCAGAAAGGCGGAGGAGATGGCGACACCGGCGAGTGTCAGCTCGATCAACAACCTGATTCTTCCTGATACAGCGACGATCAAATGACGTTTGTCTCCAGTGGTTGAAAAGACAAACGGGCAGTGCGACCAGCACGATCAGTGTGGGGATTGCAGCGAACCACGAGCCGCTAAACTCGCTCGCCGCCCACGGTCCTGCAACTCATGCGGCGATTTCGATTACGAGCCTTGCAGTACCCGACCATATGGTGTCGAGCGGGTTGTCGAATTTTACATTCTTGCCGTACTCGCCCATAGCGGACAAGGTTTCAGACGAAGATCGTGAATAAACAGGCACGCCAGATCGCCATGCCCATATCGAGTCGGTCTCCTCGATCAGATCGTGTTGTACCTGCGCCCGATCACAAGGAAAACGAAACCGACCGACCCGAGTGACGAGACGATGAACCAGTGGATGATGCGCCCAACCGCGAGGTTTGCCAGTACGGCCACCGCCAGCACCACAATGACCACGACAGCAGCAAACAGTGCTGATCCGGCCCAGCTTCGGTATTTTTTATCTCTTGATTGTGGAGACTGTCTGTTTATTTTTGCTTTAGCCAGGGCACCGCTCCACTTTTTACGAAAGTCAGCTTCCTGATGGTCAGGATAACTTGTGTCAGATACAGTTAAGGTGCTGCCGAGGAAGCGGAGGGACGGCTCACAAATCCCCGACAGCACCTTGTTCGTTTTGATGCGCGCACTAATGCGGAAGGTGCAGGGCAGGTTTTTGTACCTGTAAATCGCTATCAGCGAGTGCGACCAGGCGCCGACGGTTTTGTAGCCAGCAGTATCGTCAACGCCGCACCAAGACACGCCACCGCCAACACGTAAAACACGGTTCGGTAGGTGCCGGTTGCATCGAATACGCGGCCGACGATATATGGAGTAACCATCATTCCCATCGCCATCGGGAATGCCGACATTCCAAGAATAACCCCGAAGTGTTTGCGTCCGAAGAACTCGCCACGGAGCGCGTGCAGTAACGGTGCGCGACCGCCGAAACCCAGCCCCCAAAACAGCGCGAATGCAAGTGCCCCCCAGTAGTTTGTGGCCTGTGCGATTAGTATCAGCGAGGCCCCCTGCACAAGCATTAACACTGGTAGCAGAGCACGTTTGCTGATGCGGTCGCCCAAAAAACCGCCAATCATCTGGAACCCGAACGATGTCAAGGCCATGATCGGAATGATCGTTGCAGCTGAAGCGTCTGTGAGGTTAACGCCGCCTTCATCCGTGAGTTGAAAGAAAATATGGGCGGAAATCGCGCCGACCGAAAGGTTCGTCAACATATGAGTGATCGAAAGCGACCAGAAAGCCCGGGTACGCAACGCCTGCTTTGCCGTGAAGTCATGCTGCGCAGCCGGGCGAGTCGAAGCGGCAGCTTGCGCACCTTTTAAGACCGGGGGCGGCATGTCTTCGTAGGCTGGTGCGCGCTTGCCAGCGATGTAGGCGATAGGTGGCCCGGCTGCGAGAGTGATGAGGCCGATCACAAACGTTGTGTCTCGCCATCCGTACGTGTTTATACCCCAAACGATTGCCGGAACGAATACACCGGCCAGGCTGGAACCACCGATAACTATCGCCATAGCGGTAGCCCGGCGATGGGGCATCCATGCGTTTACCGCGGCCATCGACGGCACAAAACCGCCGATCGAAAATCCCATGGAAATGATGAAATAAGCGGCGTAGTACTGAATTGGCCCCTGAAGTCTTGAGTAAAACATCAGCCCGAGACCACCGATTGTGAAGCCGATTACCACCATTCGACCGGTGCCAAATTTATCGGTAAGCCATCCCTCGAGCGGCCCCATCATCGCCCCGCCGAACCTGCCGAACGAGGCTACCCCTGTAACTACCGCACGCGACCAGCCGAACTCGTCTTCAATAGCCCGGAACAGCGTGCTTGCAGCCTGGAACGTGGGGCCGGAACTGACCAGCATGTTCGCCGCCCCGGCCAGTGCCACCCACCACCCATAGAAAACGCGCCCGGCTCGGGTCTTTGGGGTCATTGGGCCTTTTGCGGACTCAGGCGTTTCGGAGGTCATTGAGGCATGTCGTGGCAGTTGAGCCTTCCGGGGAGTCGGGTGACATTAATAGTGGTTACTGTTAGGCGAATTTCGGGTGGGCCATATTTACGCAGCCGTGGGCCTAGCCTGCTTACACGAAGAGATTATGACCTGCACTACCCCTGTGCGCCACAAATAGCACACGCTAAATACGAATCCTGATTCCCAATGCGGGTTCGTGGGGGTAATCTGTCGATCTGATCGTGATGTTTAAATCCACGATGTAAATATCGTGCTGAAACCCGAACACCCGAACAAATAATGCTGAAAATAAGATAATGCCGACCCGCGGTCCAGGCCGATTTTCTGGACTTCGTCATCCCCGGCACCCCGGATAGCCATCCCCTGAAAAAGGAAAATAAAAATGCCTACTGGCAAAAGACTTGAAGGAAAAACCGCCATCGTAACCGGCGGTGCATCGGGAATAGGCGAGGCCACCACCCGGCTTTTCGTTGAAGAGGGGGCAAGAGTTGTCATTGCCGATATCGACGATGCGAAAGGCAACGCGCTTGAAAACGAGTTGAACAGGAACGGTGAAGTCGTCATATACCGCCAGTTCGACGTTACACAGGAAAGTCGGTGGATCGAAGTTGTCGACGAATTGATGACGAAGTGGGGACGGCTTGATGTCGTCGTGAACAATGCCGGGATGTCGGGCGTAAAGGGCAGGGCAACGGTAGAGGAGACGATTGTCGAGAACTGGGATGCGGTTTTTGCGGTGAACTCCACAGCGATCATGCTCGGCACGAAAACCGCAATTCCGGCGATGAGAAAGAACGGTGGCGGCTCGGTCGTGAACGTATCGTCGATCTTCGGAATCGTCGGCTCGCCCGCTGGTGCCGCCTACCACGCGTCAAAAGGTGCGGCGCGTACGTTCAGCAAGGCCGCTGCGGTGCAGTACGCAAAAGACAACATCCGCGTGAACTCCGTACATCCCGGATTCACCGATACCCCAATGACGCTCGATATCCACTCTCAAAAGGAGATTCGTGATGCCCGGGAGAAAATGACACCAATGGGCCGACTGGGCCAGCCGATCGACATCGCCTACGGAATTCTTTATCTGGCCTGTCACGAATCATCCTGGGTTACCGGCACCGAACTAATAATCGACGGCGGCGAAATCGCCTGGTAAGGGCGGGCGGGAATTCTGAAGTAACGACGAGGTCAGGCGTTCAGGAAAAACAGAGTGGAGAACGGATGGGCTTGTTCGTATCTATTTGAAAAACCTCTGAAAGACTACCGATGGCATGTGATCGGCAGGTTTTCTACTGTGTTCGGCATGGGCTTAATGCTCAAAACTGTGTGATTTACCTGGTTGCGAAGTGGAATTACCAGACGAAGCAATTCGGTTGCCTGAGGGCTGATGTCGAAGTGCTATCGGCCTGGAAGTCAGATCGGGAAAAGCACCGCTGACAAACGTTAGAATAGCGGCAATTCCGCCTGGCAACGCCCCCGCACTTCAAACAACATTTTTGGGGACATAACACCCTGATATTCAAACCGGTTCAATAATAGAACCTTCATCCTACGTTTGAGCCAAACTGCAGATTCGATGCCAGAAGCACGCTTAATTGGCCGTTATGCCCGGAATGACAATGAAAGTGCTCGATACGCCATAGGAAAACCATAATCTGGCAGCCCTCGCCCCCCGATCCCCGGCGGCGATGCCCCCTAGAATCGTCGTTGCGGGTAGGACAGTTGACCCGTGTGGCCGGTGTTATCGACTCTGTACACCTCGCCGCTGGCGAACGTGACGAATAAAGTGCCGAGCGACGCACCGCCGTATGTGCAGTTGGTCGGATTATCGGCGGGGGCCGAGTGGGTGCGAACTACACGGCCCGATGGCTCGAACTCGTACAGCATCGGGCCTGGCCCCCCGCTCGACGACCCGGCAGTCGCCACGATCGTCCCGGAAGAAGTAAGCGTCATTCCGTCGATACCGCGACCCGGCCCGAAGTCGTGCAGCACCTGGTGATCGCCAAGCGTGCCGTCATCCCTCACCGGATAGGCGCGTAACTGTCGGGAATCGGACGGCTTCTGGGTGCTTTCGGCCACAAACAACGTCTTCTGATCGATAGAAAACAGAACACCGTTTGGTTTCTTTGTATCGAACGTCACCCGCATCGTGTTCCAGTTGCCACCGAACGTGTGCTCGGCCATGTAAACCGATTCGTGCGCAAGGTTGTTCGGGCCGCCGGTGTAGTTGGGGTCAGTGAAGTACACCCGCCCCTGCGAATCGACCGCCAGATCGTTCGGCCAGTTCAGCGTTTCGCCATCCAGTGCGTCGCTTATCACCACCGGTGCAGTGTTCGGGTTTTCGGGGTCTAATTTCGTTACCCGGTGCGCATCGCCTTCACAAACAAACAGCTGTCCCTGCCGGTCGAACGTCATACCGTTGGCCTGTCCGGTGTTTTCGCGCCACACAGTGCTTTCGCCAGTTTTCGGGTCCCATCTGAAAGTGGTGTTGGCATAGCACTCGTTGTAAAGCAGCCCGGAGCCGTCCCAAACCGGCCCCTCGGTCAGCGTGTCGTGATCGGCAATCTGGGTCCATTCCCATTCAGTCATTTTTGAATTCTTTCTATCGGAAAGTGGTTGATGTGTTGGCCAGTGGGAGGGCTTACTTCGGCCACAACAGGTTGCCGGTCATTCCTGTGTTGCGGGCTACCAGTAGGTGGCCTTCGATTGACGAGACATACAGGTCTTCACCAACAAATGTGCAGTTGGTCGGTCGCTGGGCCGTGGTCGGGTGAGTCTCAATGATTCGGCCCTGTGGATCGAAAACTGTAATCATGCCGCCGGGACCCGAAAGCTCCCACCCGGTACAGGCCACAATGTTGCCCTCACTCGAAAGCGTCATCCCATCGATTCCGCGGTGCGGCCCGAAATCGTGAAGCACCTCGTAATCGCCAAGTGAACCATCTTCATTCACCGGGTAAGCGCGTAGTTCACGTTTTTCGTCGGCCCGGTAATCGCTCTGGGCAACGTACAGGGTTTTGTAATCGCTTGAAAAAAGCAGACCGTTTGGCATCGAAGTATCAAACGTCCTGCGCACCGCCACATAAGTCCCACTATCCAGTGGCTGCGGCTCGGCAGAAATAATCGCTGAGAAACCGATTCCCACATCCGGGCTAACATCGCCAACGCGATCGGAAAAATAGATCGACCCGGAAGGCGTAATCGCAAGGTCGTTGGGGCCATTAATCCGTCGTCCGTCCAGCCGGTCAACAACCGTCACCATATCGCCATTCGGGTCGAACCGTACGATCTTGCGTCCATCACCCACACACCCGAACAGTCGCCCCTCGCTATCGAAGTTCAGGCCGTTTGTGCCCTCGGTATCTTCACGCCACACCTCGACAAGTTTGCTCACCGGGTC